>NZ_LYSP01000028.1:0-86981 GCF_001728945.1 Pseudomonas sp. ENNP23 | reverse complement strand
AGATCAGGTACGTATCTCCGGAAAGTCGGGACGACCTCGTAAGCGCTGCCGTTGGTTACTGGCAGACAAAGGTTACGATGCCGAGCATCTGCGCCAGTACTGCGACCGCTACCGCATGCAGCCGGTGATTCCGCAGCGCGCCATGAAGCGCAAACCCAAGCCAGGACTACCCCGACTGTTTGATCGTCCGAAATACCGGCAGCGGAACATCATCGAGCGGATGTTTGGCTGGCTAAAAGAGAACCGGAGAATTGGCACCCGTTACGACAAGCTCGCCAGGAGTTTTGCCGCAATGGTCACGCTGGCTTGCACGCTGCGATGCCTGCGGCAGTACTTTTCGTACAGAACCTAGAGGCTATGACCCACACGAATTAAAGTGGGGCACCATTGGCCAAAAGAGTGGCGGAAAGTTTGACTTGTGCGGATGTGAAGATGGCAGAATTGTCGTGAAACGCTGGGGATGTAAGGGTAATGATGAGCCAGTAGATACTGGCGCGAGGTGGAAATGACGAGCACAGTATTGGTCAGGTTGATCGTGGATACTGACTCTGAAAAAGACATGCCAGCCACCGAGGTTGCGGCGGCGGTCAGTCGCGACTTTTATCATCCGGAAATTCTGGATGAACTTATAAGAGAGGTTTTTAACTCTGCTCTAGAGAAAAGATACGTCGCTCAAATTTCCGAGCTTAATAAACTAAAGCCAGAAGTAGGGGTGTCTATAAGATCCGATGAGGGAATACGGCCGTCTTTTCATCTTTCATGGGAAACTCTTTGCTTGATAAGCGAGGCTGGGGCTGAGCTAGACTTTGATCCGTATGTGTTCTAATGCGAAATGAATAACACCCAAACACCGGCCTCGCGCCGGTGTTTTTATATCGGCCGGCCTATTGCTCAACAGCTCCACGAGCTGGCTCGCGTGGGGCCGTCGTGCTTTGCATTATCCGTGCATCATCTTTGCGTTATCGGCGCATCATTTCTGCATCATGGTTTAGGTTCTGTACGAAAAGTCGGCGCGGGTAGCTTTACCGCCATGATTGGCTGGAGGCCCACATGGCAAGGCGCTACGAATTCCCGGATGCGAGGCGGTAGTTGATCAGAAACCTGGTTTCCCCTGAACACAAGATGGGCCGACCGGGTAGTGATGATCGGTTGATGCTCGATGGCATCTTCTGGACTCTCTGCTCCGGAACGGCCTAGCGTGACCTGTCGGTCCTTGACTGGCGAGACGAGGGCACGTTTGACCGAGTCTTTGAACGACTGCAAGTCCGTGAGCTGACGATCGATTCGTGCCTGCTGAGTTCCAGATTTCCTTGCTTCCGATCCTTCCGGTGGCCCTACAGACCAATACGGATAACTTCTATCCCGGAACTGGCTCCCTCAGTGCAACTCCTCATACCGCTCCAGCGTATCCCGTGCGATCTGACGGCCCAGTTGGATCAGCTCCGGTGCTTTGTAGAACTCGAAGAAGCGGCAGACGCGCTTGGGCACGTTGATGAGGATGTCCGGCGGGTAGCCGGCGATCTTGTACTGGGCGAGGGAAGTCTGCATGACTTCGAAGCTCTGGTTGACCAACTCCAGCAGGGAGGCGGGGCCGACGCTGGCGACCACCTGGGAGCCGCTGGCCGAGCGTGGGGCGCCTTCGCTTTCCGGGGCGGCGGCGGGTTGCTGGGCCTGGGGGCGGGCGCTGTCGTCGGTCCACGGGTTGGGCAGGGCGGGGAGGGTGGCGATGGCGTCGGGTTCCTCCTCATCGCTGCGGCGGCGGAAGGGCAGGCGATCGCCCAGGGAGCTGATGAGCTGGTCCAGGCGCCCCTTGAGGGCGGGGGAGCGCTCGATCACCGGGAGCTGGTACTGCTTCTGGTTGGTGGCGTTGAGGTTGACCGCAATGATCAGGTCGCAATGGCTGGAAACCACCGGGACGATCGGCAGCGGGTTGAGCAGGCCGCCGTCCACCAGCATCCGTGAGCCCTGCATCACCGGGGTAAAGAGGCTGGGGATGGCCGCCGAGGCGCGCATGGCCTGGTGCAGGCAGCCTTCCTGAAACCAGATTTCCTGCTGGTTGGTGAGGTCGGTGGCGACGGCGGTGAAGGGGATGGGCAACTGCTCGATGTCGATCTCGCCGACGATCTCGCGGATGCGGCCGAACACCTTTTCCCCGCGGATGGCACCCAGGCGGAAGCTGACATCCAGCAGGCGCAGTACGTCGAGGTAGTCGAGGCTTTCGGTCCAGTCACGGTATTCGTCGAGCTTGCCGGCGGCGTAGATGCCGCCCACCACGGCGCCCATGGAGCAGCCGGCGACACAGGCGATCTCGTAGCCCCGCGCCTCCAGTTCCTGGATCACCCCGATGTGGGCATAGCCCCGGGCCCCGCCCGATCCGAGCACCAGTGCGACACGTTTGCTCATGCTGCTGTCATCCGTTTCTTTCAGAATGCATCAGACAATACCTGTCTAGTCCTAGGGCAGCCAAGCGGCGGCGGAGCATTGCGTGACCCCGTGGAATCTTTTGGCAGGGTGGCCAGTCTGAGTAGACTGATGGCCATTTCCCATGCAGCCGAGGAGGAAAACCATGAAAGCCTGGATCAGCCTGTCCCTCGTTGCCTTTGCCCTCGTGGGGTGCGCTGGCAAGACGGCGTACCGCGAGAGCTGCGGTAGCCAACTGGATGCCGCCTGGCGCGAGCTCGACCTGGCCAAGGCCGAGGGCTTCGCCGGCACCGTGAGTTACTCCAAGGCCCTGAGCCTGCTGACGGCGGCCAAGACCCAGCAGCAGTTCGAGGGGTTCCAGGGCTGTACGGAGAAGGCCGAGAAGGCACGCTTCTACATCCGCGAATCCCGCGCTGGCCGCTGAAAACCCTTGGGTGAACGAGCCGGGGCTTGCCCCGGCTTTTTGTGGCCGCGAGAACGCCATAGGCAATGCCTATCGGCTTTATCAAAGAAATTCCTTGTTTAATTTGTCGGGCGATTTCTAATATCCAAGCCGTTGCTTGGATAAAGGCCATGGAGAGACGCCTGATGACGACTGCCACTTCTTCCCCGGAAACCCTTTCCACCGCCTCCTGGGGCGATCTTTTCAGCGGGCGGAACGGCCTGCTGGCCGTTGCGCTGACTGGCAGCGTGGCGCTGCACGCGATCAACGTTCATATCGTCACCACCGTGCTGCCGTCGGTGGTGCGTGAGATCGGCGGGCTGGACTGGTACGCCTGGAACACGACCCTGTTCGTGGTGGCGTCCATCATCGGCGCGGCACTGTCGGTGCGGGTGCTGGCGGGCAGCGGGCCGCGCGGTGCCTGCCTGGCGGCGCTGGCCTTGTTCAGCCTGGGCACCATGGGTTGCGCCACGGCATTGTCGATGCCGTGGATGCTGGCGGCCCGTGCGGTCCAGGGGTTGGGCGGGGGCCTGTTGGCGGCCCTCAGCTATGCGCTGATCCGCGTGGTGTTTGAACCGCCGTTGTGGCCCCGTGCGGTAGCGCTGGTGTCAGGCATGTGGGGCGTGGCGACGCTGTGCGGGCCGGCGGTGGGCGGGCTGTTCGCCGAAGCCGGGCACTGGCGCTGGGCGTTCTGGTCACTGTTGCCGGTGGCGGCGGCCCAGGCCCTGCTGGTGACGCTGCAGCTCGGCCCGCGTGAGCGTGGGACTGGGGCACCGCCCCGGGTGCCGGTGCTGCAGATCGTGCTGCTCGCCGCCTCGGTGCTGGCGGTGGCCACGGCCAGTCGCGCCGGGCACCTGGCCTGGCAGGGGGCCGGAGTCGTCCTGGGGCTGGCGCTGGGGGCTTTGGCCCTGCGGGTGGATCGCCAGGCGCAGGTGCGTCTGCTGCCCAGCGGCAGTGCATCCCTGGGCGCGCCCCTGGGGGCGGCCTATGCCTGCGTTGCGCTCTTGCTGGTGGGCACCACCACCGAGATCTTCGTGCCGTACTTCCTGCAGGTGCTGCATGGCCAGACGCCGCTGCTGGCGGGTTACCTGACGGCAGCGATGGCGGCCGGCTGGAGCATCGGCTCGCTGACCTCCTCGGGACGCGAGGGGCGCCAGGCCAATGGCCTGCTGCGCAGCGGTCCGCTGTTCTGCGTGGCGGGCCTGGCAGCGTTGGCGGTGGTGCTGCCCCTGGGCGGTGACTGGAGCGCATGGCTGCGGACGCTGCTGGCTGCGTTGGCGCTGGCGGCGGTGGGGGCTGGGGTCGGCATGGGCTGGCCGCACCTGCTCACCCGGGTGATGGCCCTGGCTCCCAAGGGTGAGGAAGACGCTGCGTCCACCGCCATCACCACCGTGCAGCTCTACGGCATGGCCATTGGTGCGGCGGTGGCGGGACTGGTGGCCAACGCGGCCGGCCTGATCGAGCCCGGCGGCGAGGCCGGTGCGCGGTCGGCGGCGATCTGGCTGTTCAGCGGCTTCATCCTTGCGCCGGCCCTGGCCGCCTGGCTGGTAAGGCGCGTGGCAGAGCGCTGAGACGGTTGCGTCGGGCAGGCGAGGGCGGGGCATAATCCGGCCTCGCCTTTGCCGTTGCCGGAGCACCTGATGCAACTCGACTTCTCCACCCTCACGCCCCTGGAGGCCTACCGCTGGCTGGCCTCCACCGTGACCCCACGTCCCATCGCCTGGGTCTCCAGCCTGTCGGCCAGTGGTGTCGCCAATCTGGCACCGTTCAGCTTCTTCCAGGTGATCAGCGACGACCCGCCGACCCTGATGGTCAACGTCGGCAGCCGCGATGACGGCAGCCTCAAGGACACCCTGCGCAACGTGCAGGAAACCGGCGAGCTGGTGATCCACCTGGTGCCGTTCGCCTTCGCCGAGGCGATGAACGCCACCGCTGCACCGCTGGCGTACACGGTGAGCGAGTTCGAGGCCTGTGGCATCGAGCACGAGCCGTCGCTGCGGGTGGCGCCGCCCCGGGTCAAGGGGGCGCCGGTCGCCTTCGAGTGCCGCCTGCTGGAGGCGCAGCCGTTCCCCCGCGACAACCCCAACTGCCACCTGATCTTCGCCGAGGTGCTGCTGGCCCATATCGATGACGCGGTGCTCACCGAGCAGGGGCGCGTCGATACCCAGGCGCTGGACCTGGTAGGCCGCCTGGGCGGCAGCGCCTATGTGCGCACCCGTGACCTCTTCAACATGGTGCGACCCACCTGACCCGCCCGGCCCCGCACTATTGCGGGGCCTTTCGCACACGCCTGTGCGATCTCGACCGGCTTCTGACGCCGCGACTTTGACGACCTGCCGCCGAATGGTCTGAAAGCGACCTCCGCATATCCAAAAAAACCAGCTAGCGTGGGATTGGCGCGGTCATGGCTTGTCGCCAGCAGGGGCGCGCTCCTAAGTTCGCGCTGTTGTTCGGGATGGCGAGCGCGTCGACCCGGTTACCGGCATGGAGGGAATCGGCATGGCAACGGTGGTCCAACGGGGTATGGCCAGTCTGGGCACGGCGGCCAAGCTGGCGCTCGGTTTCGGCGTGGTGCTGGCGCTCACGGCAGTGGTGGCGGCCACCGGCTACCTGGCGCTGCGCAACGTGGCGGCCGGGGCGGCGCTGCTGGAGCGCATGGACGTCCTGAGCAGCGAGGTGCAGCGCATGCGCCTGGTGGAGAAGGATTACGCCCTGAGCGGTGACGCCAAGCACGCTGAGGCCCTGCGCAAGGCTACCCAGGCGCTGCTGGAGCGCAACGACGCCCTGAAAGGCGAGGTGGGGGCTGCCAGCCGCCAGGCCCTGGACGAAGTGGCTGGGGCGGTGGACGGTTACCGCGCAGCCTTTGACCGCTACGTGGAGCTTTCCGACAACATGCGTTTGTCGCTGGAGGCGGCCAACTGGCTGGTGGTCAGTGCGTCCAACAGCCTTGACGTGCTGCAGTCGGGACTCAACGAGGACGGCATCGACCTGCTGAAGAGTTCCCAGGGAGCAGAAGGAGCCGACATGGTGGCGCAGGGTGGCGAGATCAGCCGCATCTACCAGTCCCTGCTGCTGGCGCTGAACCAGGCTCGCACGCGCCTGGAACAGAGCCGCAGCACCGGGGAGGCTGCCGATACCCAGATCCAGGAAGCGCTGGACGCCCAGAAGCTCGCCACCGAGCTGCGTGATCGCGTGCAGGACCCGGGTTACGCTGCCGTCCTCACCGAGGTGATCGGCAACATCGACTCCTTCAACGAACGCCTGCGCGAGTACACCGAGTACCTGCAGCAGCAGAAGCGCGAATTCCATGCGCTGTCCGCCGGTGCCGAGGCCATGGTCGCGGCTGTGCACAAGGCACGTGACCACCAGGAACAGGCCATGCGGGATCAGCAGCGAGGCAGCTCGATGCTGATTCTGGGAGGCAGCGCGCTGGCGCTGTTGATCGGCCTGGCAGCGGCGATGCTCATCGCGCTGCTGATCGTGCGGCCGCTCAAGCGGGTGATCGAGGTGGCGCAGCAGATCTCCGCCGGTGATCTCAGCAGTGACATCGAGGTGGGTCGCAGCGATGAGGTGGGCCAGTTGCTGGAGGCCATGCGCAACATGTCGACCAACCTGCGGAACATGGTCGGCCAGTTGCAGGGCGGGGTGCAGCAGATTTCCAACTCAGCCCAGGCGCTGTCCGCCGTCACCGAGCAGACCCGCGTTGGGGTCAACGGGCAGAAGCAGGAGACCGATCAGGTCGCCACCGCCATGAGCCAGATGACCGCCACCGTGCACGAGGTGGCACGCAACGCCGAGGCCGCTGCGGCCTCCACCCAAAGTGCCGACACCCGTGTGGCCAGCGGCAACGAGGTGGTGCGCCAGAGCCGGGGGCGCATCGACCAGTTGGCCCAGGCGATGGAGGTCACTACCCAGAGCATCGAGCAGCTCAGCCAGGAGGCGCAGAGCATCGGCGCTGTGCTGGACGTGATCAAGAGCGTGGCCGAGCAGACGAACCTGCTTGCGCTCAACGCT
The DNA here is from genome assembly GCF_001728945.1 of Pseudomonas sp. ENNP23. Lineage (NCBI taxonomy): Bacteria > Pseudomonadati > Pseudomonadota > Gammaproteobacteria > Pseudomonadales > Pseudomonadaceae > Pseudomonas > Pseudomonas sp. ENNP23. Next base: position 80,104 of record NZ_LYSP01000028.1, on the reverse strand, counting down.
GCCATCGAGGCGGCGCGGGCTGGTGAGCAGGGCCGAGGTTTCGCCGTGGTGGCCGACGAGGTGCGGGCCCTGGCGCGGCGTACCCAGCAGTCCACCGCCGAGATCGAACGGCTGATCGGTACCTTGCGCGAGGGCGTGCGCCGCTCGGTGGAGACCATGCACCAGAGCGAAACTCTGGTGCAGAAGACCGTGGAGGACGCCAGCCAGACCGAGGCGGCACTCAACGGCATCGCCGAGGCCGTGTCCACCCTGCACCAGATGAACCAGCAGATCGCCGCTGCTGCCGAGCAGCAGACGGCTGTGGCCGAGGAGATCAACCGCAGCGTCACCAGCATCCGCGACATCGCCGACCAGTCCGCCGAGGCGATGGAGGAGACGGCCACCTCCAGCACTCGCCTGGCCGCTCTGGGGCGGGACCTGCAGGCGATGGCTGCGCACTTCAGGTTGTGACCGGACCGACGTTTCCGTGATCGCGCGGCCTGTCGACCCGCGCTTTCATGAGCAAATCTTGCAAGTCCCTTTGCCAGCGCGCCGGGCGCGGCTAGCATCGGCCGATCGTTCATGGAGCCTGATATGCGAACCCGACTGGATGCCTGCCTCGACGCCATCAACCAGGTCCTGCTGGGCAAGGAGGTGCAGGTCCGCCTGGCCCTCACCTGCCTGCTGGCGCGGGGGCACCTGCTGATAGAAGACCTGCCCGGCATGGGCAAGACCACCCTCAGCCACACCCTGGCCAAGGTGCTGGGGCTGAGCTTCCAGCGCATCCAGTTCACCTCCGACCTGCTGCCCGGCGACATCCTCGGCACCTCGGTGTTCGACAAGGACACCGGCCAGTTCGTCTTCCACCCCGGCCCGGTGTTCGCCGAGCTGGTACTGGCCGACGAGATCAACCGCGCCACCCCCAAGAGCCAGAGCGCCCTGCTGGAGGCCATGGAAGAGGGGCAGGTGACCATCGAGGGCGCCACCCGGCCGCTGCCCGATCCCTTCTTCGTCATCGCCACCCAGAACCCGGTGAGCCAGGGTGGCACCTTTGCCCTGCCGGAATCCCAGTTGGACCGCTTCCTCATGCGCCTGTCCCTCGGCTACCCGGCCCGGGCGGCGGAGAAAGCACTGCTGCTGGGCGAGGCCCGGCGCAACCTGCTGCCGCGCATGGAAGCGGTGCTGGACCACGCGGCCCTGGCCGCGCTGCAGGACGAGGTGCCCCTCGTGCGCGCCAGCGATGCTCTGGTGGACTACGTGCTGCGCCTGGTGGAGGCCACCCGCACTCACCCGCAGTTCGCCCTCGGCCTCTCGCCACGGGGCAGCCTGGCGCTGCTGAGTGCGGCGCGGGCCTGGGCACTGCTGGCGGGGCGCGACTACGTGATCCCCGAGGACGTGCAGGCGGTGCTGCCCTCGGTGGCCGGCCACCGCCTGCGCGAGCGAGCCGACCCCACCGGCCACGGTGGCGGCACGCTGGTGCAGTGGCTGCTGCGCGAAGTCCCGGCACTCTGATGGCCGGCGGCATCCTGCGGCCGCGCTGGGACCGCTGGCTGGCCCGGCGCATCCCCCCGGCCCACGAACTGCGCCTGGACCAGAAACGCATCTTCATCATCCCCACCCGTACCGGCGCAGCCTTCGGCGGTGCGCTGGTGCTGATGCTGCTGGCGGCCATCAACTACCAGAACAGCCTGGCCTACGGGCTGACCTTTCTGCTGGCCTCGGTGTTCATCCTTGCCATCCTCCACACCTACCGGAACCTCTCCGGGCTGGTGCTGCGGGCGGCCGGCGCCCCGGCGGTTTTCGCCGGCGAGCAGGCGCGCTTCAAGGTGCGCCTGGAGAGCCGCCGCCATGCCCACGAGGCCATCGCCCTGGGCTGGCCGCCCGAACCGCTGCAACTGCAGGACGTGCCGGCCAGCGGGGCCACCGACTGCGAGCTGAACCTGCCTGCGCTCCAGCGTGGCTGGCTGCGGCCCGGTCGCCTGCGGGTGGAGAGCCGCTTTCCCCTCGGCCTGCTGGTGGCCTGGAGCTGGGTCGACCTCGACCAGGCCGCGCTGGTATACCCGCGCCCCTTGCCCGGCGACCTGCCCCTGGCCGCCGGTGGGCGTGCCGATGCGGAGGAGGAGGGCGTGCGCGTGGACGGGCGCGGTGCCGACGACTTCCAGGGCCTGCGGCCCTACCAGCCGGGTGACTCCCGCCGGCGCCTGCACTGGAAGGCCTACTCCCGGGGGCAGGGCCTGTTCATCAAGGACTTCGCCGCCCTCTCCGGAGCGGACCTGTGGCTCGACCTCGCCGGGCTGGACGGTGACCTGGAGAGCCGCCTCTCGCTGCTCTGCCATTGGGTGCTGACCTTCACCGAGCGCGGCCAGCCCTTCGGCCTGCGCCTGGGGGGCCTGGAGCTGCCGGCCGATGTCGGCGAGCCCCACCGCGACGCCTGCCTGCGCGCCCTGGCGCTCTACGGGGTGGCGCCATGAGCGTGGAGCAGCCGATTCCGCGCATTGCCCTGACCTGGCTGCTGGTGGCGCAGGTACTGGTGATCGTCCCGCACCTGGTGCACCTGCCGGTGTGGATCATCGGCCTCTGGGTGGTCTGCGCGGCCTGGCGGGTGCAGATCTTCCGCATGCGCGCGCGCTACCCCAATGCCCTGGCGAAGATCCTGATGATGCTGGTGGCCGCTGCCGGCGTGGTGCTGTCCCGGGGCAGCCTGATCGGCCTGGATGCCGGCGCGGTGCTGCTGGTGGCGGCCTTCATCCTCAAGCTGGTGGAGATGCGCACCCGGCGCGATGCGCTGGTGCTGATCTTCCTCGGCTTCTTCACCGTGGTGGTGGCCTACCTGTTCGACGACGGGATGCTCGCCGGGCTCTACAGCCTGCTGCCGGTGACGGCCTTGCTGGCGGCGCTGATCGGCCTGCAGCAGAGCGGCTTCGCCCAGCGCCCGACGGCCACCCTGAAGCTGGCCGGCACCCTGTTGCTGCAGGCGCTGCCGCTGATGCTGGTGCTGTTCCTGTTCTTCCCGCGCATGGGGCCGCTGTGGTCCCTGCCGTTGCCCAGCGACAAGGGTGTGACCGGGCTCTCCGACGACATGGCGCCCGGTGACATCGCCGAGCTGAGCCAGTCCGGCGCCCTGGCCTTCCGCGCCAGCTTCGAGGGCGACCCGCCACCCCGGCGCGAACTCTACTGGCGCGCGCTGACCCTGGAGCGCTTCGACGGGCGGCGCTGGTCCCAGTCCCCGGCGAGCCAGGTGCAGGCGCCGGCGCAATGGGCGAAGCAGGGCCCCGCACTCACCTACAGCGTGGTGATGGAGCCCAGCGGCAAGCCCTGGCTGTTCGGCCTGGACGTGGCCGAGACCCGCGCCGAAGACACCCGCCAGATGGTCGACTTCCACCTGCAGCGGCGCCTGCCGGTGGAGCGCTCGCTGCTCTACAGCGTCACCTCCTGGCCCCAGGCGGTGCGCGACCCGCAGCTGGCGGACGCAGTGCGTCGGCGCAACCTGCAACTGCCCCGCGAAGGTGATCTGCGCACACGGGCCTGGGCCGAGCAATTGAAGGCCCGGTACACCGAGCCGGATGCCCTGGTGCAGACGTTGCTGCGGCACTTCAACCAGGAGCCGTTCGTCTACACCCTGCGCCCGCCGCTGGCCGAGCGGGATACGGTGGACGCCTTCCTGTTCGACAGCCGCCGTGGCTTCTGCGCCCACTACGCTGGCGCCATGACCTTCGTCCTGCGTGCTGCCGGCATTCCCGCGCGGGTGGTGGCCGGCTACCAGGGTGGCGAGATCAACCCCGCCGGCAACTACGTGCTGGTGCACCAGTTCGACGCCCATGCCTGGGTCGAGTACTGGACGCCCGCGGCCGGCTGGACCCGTGTCGATCCCACCTTCCAGGTGGCACCGGAGCGCATCGAGAGCGGGCTGGAGCAGGCCGTGGCCCAGGAGCAGAGCTTCCTGCAGGACTCGCCATTCTCGCCCCTGCGTTACCGCGACATCGGCTGGATCAACCAGGTACGCCTGGCCTGGGACCGGGTGAACTACGGCTGGCAGCGCTGGGTGCTGGGCTACCAGGGCGAGACCCAGGCCCAGGTGCTGCAACGCTGGTTCGGCCAGTTGGATGCGCGCACCTTCGCCCTGCTGCTGGTGGGCACGGCAGCCTTTCTGGTGGCCCTGGTGGCGCTGTGGATGTTCAAGCCCTGGCGTCGCGAGCGGGACCCGCAGGTACGCCTGCATCAGGCCTTCGAACGGGTACTGGCCCGCCACGGGCTGGTGCGTCGCGCCGCCGAGGGCCCGCGTGATTTCGCCGCCCGTGCCGCCCTGGCCCTGCCGCAGCAGGCGCGGCTGATCGATGAATTCGCCCGCCGCTTTGAGGCGCTGCGCTATGCTGGCGCCCCTGAAGCGCCGGCCGACCTGCGGCGCACGCTGAACAACCTGCGCCGGGCCTTGCCTTGGCGCCTGACTCGACAGGAGCGTTGACCCGGGCCTTGCCGGGGCGCTCCGCCGAAGGAACACCTGCCATGTCCGCCATGCTCGACGACCTGATCGCCCAGGTTCTGAAACTCGAAATCCAGCTCATCTCTGCCCGTGCCCGCCTGGAGGCCGCCACCGACGACGAGGCCTTGCACGACTTGCGCATCAACCTGCGGCGTCTGCGCAGCCTGCTGCGTCCGTTGCGTGGGCTGCCGGTGGCCGATGTGCTGATCGAGGCGGCCCGGGAACTGGGGCGGATCACCACGCCGCTGCGGGATCTGGAGGTGCTGATCGCCGAGCTGGCCAGCCACCGCCACGAGCGCCTGGCCGAGCCCCGCCGCCTGCGCCTGCGCCAGGGCTGCCGCGAGGTGCTCCAGGCCCCGGCGCTGGAGCGGCTGTTCAAGGTGCTCGACGCCTGGCCGCAACTGCTGCGCCTGTCGGCCCGGGAAGGCTTGCTGGAACGGCCGCGCACACGTATCCGCAAGCGCCTGCTGAAGGACTGGGCCCGCCTGGAGCAGGCTCTGGCTGATCCGGCCCACGATCGCCATGCCCTGCGTTTGCTCATCAAGCGCGCACGTTATGGCGCCGATGCCTATCCCGGCGTGGTGGAGGTGCCGGAGCGCATCCGGCGCTTGCTCAAAGGTGCCCAGGACGCCCTGGGCAAATGGCACGACCGCCTGCAGTGGCTGGCCACCGCCGAGCGCGAGCCTGACCTGGCACCGCGTACCCGTGCCTGGAGCACCGCCCTGCATGCTGCCGAGTTGCGGTCCGACCGGGTGCTGGAAAAGCTGCAGGCGCGCCTGGGCTGATGTGCAGCCCCCTGGCGTTTATCCCCTCCGGGTTGTCGGGACTCGCTTGAAGTTCGGCTTCCGGGGGGTGGGGGCTTCCCCTACCATCGCCTCATCCTGGAGCTGTGGATGAGATCCCGATGACCTTCTTCGAATTGATGCAGGCGGTCCAGAACGACCCGCTGAACGTGACCGTGCCCGCTCGCTGGGCCCAGGGCCGTGCGAGCTTTGGCGGCCTGGTGGCGGCGCTGGCCTATGGCGCCATGCGTGACAAGGCGCAGCCCGGACGGCCGGTGCGTTCCCTGGCGATCACCTTCGTCGGCCCAATGGAGGCCGAGGTGCCGGCCCGCTTCGAGGCGGAGGTGCTGCGCGAGGGCAAGGCGGTGAGCCAGATGTTCTGTCGGGTGCGCCAGGGCGAGCAGACGGTGGCGGTGGTGCAGGGCAGCTTCGGCGCCGCGCGGGAGTCGGCGATCGTCGTGGAGGGCGAGCCGGCCCCCGTGATCGAGGCCCCCGATGCCTGCCAGGAACTGCCCTACCTGCGCGGCGTGACCCCCGAGTTCACCCGTTACCTGGCGATGCGCTGGGGCATCGGCGGCATGCCGTTCACCAACAACCCCAGCCGTGAAATGGGCGGCTGGGTGAGGTTGCGTGGGGAGGTGGAGGAGGCTCCGGTGGACGAGGCGCTGCTGCTGGCCCTGGTGGACGCCTGGCCGCCGGCGGTGCTGCCGCACCTGCGTTCGCCGGCACCGGGCAGTTCGCTGACCTGGACCATCGAGTTCGTGCAGCCGGCACCGGCCCTGAGCACCCTGGACTGGTGCCTGTACCGCGCCGAGATCGACCACGCGCGGGATGGCTACGGGCACATCTCCGCGCGGCTCTGGACGCCAGCAGGTGAGCTGGTGGCGCTGAGCCGGCAGACGGTGGCGGTATTCGGATGAGTCAGACCGCCTGCTCGACGCGGTTGCGACCGGCGAGCTTGGCGGCGTAGAGGGCCTTGTCGGCGCGCCCCAGCAGGCTTTCCAGGCTTTCGCCAGGGCGCAACTGGGCCAGGCCCAGGCTGACGGTGATGCGCAGGGCCTGGCCTTCGGGCAGGGTCATGCACTGGTCCTCGATCTCGCCCCTCAGGCGCTCGGCCACATGCCGGGCCGTCTCCAGGGTGGCCTCCGGCAACAGCGCGGCAAATTCCTCGCCACCCAGTCGGCCCAGCACATCCACTTCCCGCAGGGTGGCGGTCATCGCCCGTGCCGCGGCCCGCAGGGCTTCGTCGCCGGCGCTGTGGCCATGCTGGTCGTTGACGGCCTTGAAGTGGTCCAGGTCCATCATCAGCAGGCAACAGGGATGGCCAAAGCGGTCCTGCTGGCGCAGCAGGTCGCCGGCACGCTGCATGAAGGCGCGACGGTTGCCGAGGCCGGTGAGGGCGTCGGTGGTGGCCAGGATCAGCAGCTCCTGTTCGAGCCGCTTGCGCGGGGTGATGTCGTAGCTCCACACCAGGTAGGCCGGCTCGCCGTCCATTTCCACCAGGCGCCCGGAGATGACGCCCCAGTAGGGGCGCTGGCGGCCGAGCCGGGCTTCCCAGTCGTCCAGCTCGCCACGGGATTCGAGGGCGGCACGAAAGCGCTGGGCTTCCTCGGCGTCGGTGAACAGTTGCTCGAAGGTGACCCGGCGCGCCCGTGCCCAGGCGTGGCGCCGAAGCAGGCGCTGGGTGACGAAGTGAACCCTGCCGGAGAGGGTGCCGATGAGGACGACGTCGCTGGGGCTGGCTTCGAGGATGTCCCGTAGCAACTCACGGCCCTGGCTCAGTTCGCGAGTACGGGCGTCCACCCGTGCCTCCAGGCTCTGGTTCAGTTCGCCCAGGCGTTCGGCCAATCGCCGTTCGCGCCGGTAGTTGCGCACCAGTTGCAGCATCAGCAGGGCGCCGCCGCCGAGCAGGCCGCACAGGGCCCAGGCCAGGTTCTGGAAATAGCGGTAGAGGTGCTGGCGTTCGCTGTCCAGCTCGTTGGCCAGGGAAATGTTGGCGGCCACCATCACCTCGTGCATGGCGAGTTGCAGGTGTGGCAGTTCATGGATCACTTCGCCGGCCAGTTGCCTGGCCGTGTCGTGGTCGTCCCAGCTGGCGCGTTGCAGCCAGCGGAGGCTGAACTGTTCCACTTGGCGCAGGGTGGCGTCCACGTCCGCTCGGGGTTGAGGCAGGTGGGCGAACATCGGGTGGTCGGAGAGGTTGCGGGTCAGACTGCGCAATACGCCCAGGCGCACGGTGAAGGCCGAGGGGCTGCTGCCACCGCTTTCCAGGGTATGAGCCTCCTCGACGAGGCGGCTCATGGCGTTGCGGATCTGGTAGGCCTGCCACAGTTCACCGTGGGAGGTCGGATGGCCCAATTGCCGGGCCTCGCGGATCACCATCCACAGGCAGCCGGCCACCACCATCGCCATGCCGGCCAGCAGCGCCAACAGAACAAGCATGACCATCCGCTGGCGGGCGATATAGGCGGTATTGTCGGACAAGCGCTCGGACATGGCTTACTCGATGAAGATCTCGCTGAGTTGCCAGATGGCGCGGTTGTAGTACTTCTGGGTCCGCAGTTCGTGGTGCTGGCCGAACGGGTACATGAGGAACAGCGGGCCGAAGGATTCCACCGGCATCGGCTGCCCGTCACGCTGGTAGGCAATGACCGGGGAATAGCGGCTGATGTCGCTGGCGGGGATGATCACCGAGTAGTCGTTCAGTGCGCGCATGCGCAACTGGGCGTCGGCCGGTGGGCTCACATGCAGTTGGCGCAGCAGATAGGCCAGGGGCACGCCGCGCCACTCGGAGACGCGATCATCGGCTGGGCCGCGGGCGGTGACGGTGGCGGCGGGCATGCTCTGCAGGGTGCGCAGGGTGAAGGTACGGACTGGCTGACCAGGGCTATGCACCCTCAGGGCTGGCAGGTCCAGTGGGTAGGCGGCCTCATCCGCCCGGACCCAGGAGCAGGCCAGTAACGTCAGGAAAATGGTGACAAAAAAACGTCGCTTTAACGGCATGCGACTGTCCTCGGGCCTTGTGGTGCCAGCATATCGTCAGCACGGTGACAGGCTTGAGGGAATCCGACGAAACGTGATGGCGCTTTGCCGGCTGTTCAGGAGCGGTTCCGCCAGTTGCGCCACCAGCCGCCACTGAAGAGAAAGCGCGGGAAGGTCACGAACTGTTCCATGAGGATGCGCCCGACGGCATCGCGTCGCCCCTCGAAGGGCTCCGGCATCTCGTGCTCCAGACGGTGGCCGTGGCCCTGCAGGGCAAGGGAGGCGAGTATGCCGATGACACCCAGCGCCATGGGAAGCCAGGCCAGGTCGAACAGGCCGGTAAGGATCACCAGCACCGAGACGATGAACAGCGGCACGGCGATCAGGTGCAGCACGAGGTTGGTGGGATTGCGGTGGTTCCTGGCATAGGTGCGCCATTGCCAGCGGTGAAGATCGGGATGACGTTTGCCCATGTGCGAATCCTCCTGGGATGGCGGGCAGTCTAGGCCGGCCCCGAGGGGGCCGGCGAATGGGTCTTCTCTATGGGGGGGATAGAAGCGGCTACAGCTTGAGCTGGCGAATGGCGCGGGACAGCTCGCTGGCCAGCTCGGCCAGCTCGTTGCTGGTGGCGGCGGAGCCGACGGTCTGGCCGACGGTGAGTTCGGTGACGTCGCGGATGCGCACCACGGCGCGGGTCATTTCCTCGGCCACCTGGCTCTGCTGCTCGGCGGCGACGGCGATCTGGGTGTTGCTCTCACGCATCTGCGCCACGGCCCCGGCGATGGCGGCCAGGGCTTCGCCGGCTTCGTGGGCCTGCTGCACGCAGTTGTCGGCCTTGTAGGAGCTCTCCTGCATGAACTCCACGGCGTCCCGGGTGCCGGACTGCAGGGCGTTGATCATGGAGGTGATCTCGTCGGTGGAGTCCTGCACGCGGCGGGCGAGGTTGCGCACCTCGTCGGCCACCACGGCGAAGCCGCGGCCCATTTCCCCGGCGCGGGCGGCCTCGATGGCGGCGTTGAGCGCCAGCAGGTTGGTCTGTTCGGCAATGCCGTGGATGACGCTGACCACGCTGCTGATCTTCTGGCTGTCCTCGGCGAGGCGACCGATCATCTCGGCGGTCTGCTGCACACCGCTGGACAGTCCGGCGATGGACTCGCCCACCCGGCTGACCACCTGCTGGCCGTTGCCAGCCAACTGGTCGGCGGTGCGCGACTGGTCGCGGGTGTCGGCGGCATGCTGGGCGATGTGGTGGACGGTGGCGGACATCTCATTGATGGCGGTGGCGGCCTGGTCGGTCTCGCTCTGCTGGCCGAGCATGCCCTGGCGGACCTCGCCCATGCTGCCGGCGAGGCGGGCGGCGCCTTCGTCGAGGCGGGCGGTGACCTGGGCAACGGTGCCCACCACGCGTTGGAAGCCCGCTTGCATGGCGTTGAAGGCGCTGGCCATCTGGCCCACTTCGTCACGGCTGTCCAGTGGGACGCGGGCGGAGAGGTCGCCGCTCTTCTCGACGTGGAGCATCACGTCCTTGAGGGTGTTGAGGTGGCTGAGCAGGAAGCGGATCAGCAGCTGCGAGGAAGCCAGCAGCACGATCATCAGCAGGAACACGGTGACGGCGTAGTTGAGGGTGCGGTTGGCGAACACCTCGATGAAGCTCGGCCCGCGGGCCAGCACGGCGACACGCTGGCCCTGGCCGGCGTCCTGCACCTGGGCGCCGATGACCGGTGTACTGCCGAAAAGGTTGTCATGAGGCAGGTCGACCCAGCCATTGGCGCGGGCCAGCGCGGAGACGTCGACCCCGCGCACCTCGGGGCTGCTGCCACTGGCGAAGACCACGACATCCCCACTGCCGGGCAGTGCCTGGCCGCTCGGCCAGGCCTTGAGCAACTGTGCCCGGGATTGCGCCGCCTCACGGGCAGCCTGATGGCGAGCGTCCTGCTCCAGTGACAGGGCATGCAAGACCAACAGGAGGGTGGTGGCGAATGCCACCGCGTTGACGGCCCAGAACTTGTACTTCAGTGACAGGTCGCGAATCCATTTGCCCATGGGATCGTTCTTCTTCTCGGTATGGCTGTTGGCAAGGTGCCAGCATTGTTTCGCAGCACTCTGACGCGAAACTTGATCCTTATCAATTCGCACTTTCGCACGAAGAGGTTAGGCGATATCCGGCAGCCCAAAGAACTGACGAGCGCATGCCGTGCTGTGTGAGGCGAGCTGCTCCTGCGACTCACCCCGGTGCAGCGCGACTTCCCGCAGGACTTCCGTGAGGAAGGCCGGTTCATTGCGCCCATGCTTGGGTTTCGGCCGCAAACTGCGAGGCATTAGGTAGGGCGCATCACTTTCCAGCATCAACCGACCGATGGGGATGTCCCGCACCAGCGGATGCAGGTGGGTGCCACGGCGCTCATCGCAGATCCAGCCGGTGATGCCGATGTGCAGGTCGAGGTCCAGGTAGGCGTACAACGTGCGCTGCTCGCCGGTGAAGCAATGCACCACGGCGGCGGGCAATTGGTCGCGGAACGGACGGAGGATCGCCAGCAGGCGCTCGTCCGCCTCGCGCTCGTGGAGGAACACCGGCTTGCCCAGTTCCACGGCCAGCGCCAACTGTTCTTCGAGGGCCTTCTCCTGCTGTGGGCGGGGGGAGAAGTCGCGGTTGAAGTCCAGGCCGCACTCGCCTACGGCGCGCACGTCCGGTTCGCTCAGCAGTGCTTTCAGGCGACGAGCGGTATCGGCGTTCCAGTGGCTGGCATCGTGGGGGTGGACCCCCGCCGTGCTGAATAGCCGTTGCCGCTCGGGGTCGAGCCGGCGAGCCAGTGCCAGAGCGGCTTCGCTTTCCTTCTCGCTGGTGCCGGTGAGCACCATCTGCACCACGCCGGCCGCGGTGGCGCGCTCCAGAAGGGCTTCGCACTCGGTGGCGAAGCTCGGGTGGGTCAGATTGACGCCGATGTCGATGAGTTGCATCTTTCCTACCTCTCTGATGCGAGCGGGGCAGGATAGCAAGCGCCCGATCAGTCGAAAAAGCCAATATTTACGTGGGGTTATGCGGGTTCGTCGGCAGGGCGACCGCCGATGGCTGGCAATGCACGGCGGGCTGTGACACTCTCCGCGCCCCTCGCTGGTCCCAGGGAACTCCCCCGCGGGCATGGCGTTCTCAGTCGCTCGGGTTCGCATGGTGCGGGCCTACGGGTCCGGAGATCAGATGACGCGAATCCTGCCGCTGCTCGTGTGCCTGCTGGCTCTTCTGCCGTTCCCGGCAGTGGCGCGCCTGGCCGGCCCGCCGGAGAACTGGCAGCAGCCGAGCGAGGCCCGCGACCTGGCGCAGATCCGCCGGACCGGGGTGCTCAAGGTGCTGGTCAACCAGAGCCGCAACAGCTCCGGTGAAGTGAAGGGCCAGGCCATTGGCGTCGAGTACCACCGCATCCGCGCCTTCGAACAGTTCCTCAACCGTGATGGGCGCTCGCTTGAGGTGCGCATCATTCCCCGCCCCAAGGACCAGCTCGCCGCCGCGTTGTTGCGCGGGGAGGGCGATCTGGTCGCCCCCGGCGAACTCCTTGATCCCCGCGCGACCTCGGACGTCAGTGCCAGTGCGCCGGTGCGTGAGCATGTGCCGCTGGTGCTGGTGGCGCGCACTGGCGACCGGCGTTTCCAAGGCCTGGAGCAATTGGCGGGGCGGGTGGTGACCCTGCCCGCCGGCAGTGGTGCGGCGGAGGCGGTGCGCAAGGTGAACCGGCAGCTCGCCCAGCGCCACCTGGCACCCATTGCCATCGAGTGGGTGGACCCGAGCCTGGCGGTGGAAGACGTGCTGGAGATGGTCCAGGCCGGCATCTATTCGATGACAGTGGTGGAGCAACCCATTGCCGAGCGCTGGGCCAAGGTGCTGCCCAAGCTGCGTATCGACCGCCACCTGGTGCTGGATAACCAGCGCGACATGACCTGGTACGTGCGCCGCGATGCGCCGATGCTGCGGGCCAGCATCGACCGCTTCCTGGCGACCTACAAGGCGCCGGCGGATCAGGATGCCACCTTCCAGCGCGTGTACCGGCGCCTCTACAAGGTGCGCTACCCGCTGGCCCGGGCGGATCGCCAGCGGTTGGAGAAGGTCCGCCCGGTGTTGCAGCGCTTCGCCGCCGAGCACGCTCTGGATTGGCTGAGCCTCGCTGCCGTGGCCTATAAGGAGTCCAGCCTCAACCCCGGTGCGCGGGGCGCCAGCGGGGCGACCGGACTGATGCAGATCACCCCGGCGGCCGCGCGCTCGGTGGGGGTGGGCGATATCCATGTGCTGGACAAGAACGTGCAGGCCTCGGCCCGCTACATGGCCAAGTTGCGCAAGGGCTTCTTCAGCAGCGCCCAGCTCAACGAGCGCGAGCGCATGGCCTTCGTGCTGGCGGCTTACAACGTAGGCCCGCAGCGAGTCCAGAGCCTGCGCGCCGAGGCCCGCAGGCGGGGGCTCAATCCCAACCAGTGGTTCTTTCAGGTCGAGCGCGTTGCCGCCGAGCAACTGGGCATGGGCGTGGTGAGTTATGTGAGTGCAGTCAACAAGTACTACCTGGCCTACGCCCGGGAGCGTGATGACCTGGAGAAGCAGGTTCGCGTTGCCAGTCGTGGGCGCAAATAATCGATTTTGTCGATTTCTTTTAGGGGTTTTTTGCGATTTTACAATCGATAAATTCGGATAGGATGGCGTCCACCTGAACCCACAACGCTTCACAACGAAAGGAACAGCCACCATGTCGAACGCCCTCAAGCGCCTCTTCTCCACCAACGCCGGTATCGGCATCACCCTGCTTCGCATCGTCACCGGCCTGACCTTCATGGCCCACGGTTCGCAAAAGCTCTTCGGCCTGTTCGGAGGCTACGGCCTGGCCGGCACCGGCCAGTGGATGGAAAGCATCGGCCTGGCTCCGGGCTACCTGATGGCCCTGATGGCGGGCAGCGCCGAGTTCTTTGGCGGTCTGGCCCTGGTGATCGGCCTGCTGGTGCGCCCGGCGGCGCTGTCGCTGATCGTGGCGATGGTGGTAGCAACCTTCAGCGTGCATTGGGCCAGCGGCTTTTTCATCACCAACGGTGGCTATGAGTACGCAATGATCCTGGGCCTGATCGCTGCGACCCTGTTGATCGAGGGGGCCGGGCGTTATTCGCTGGATCGCAAGCTGGGGCAGTGATTCATCCCTCACCCGAATATGAGGAAACCCGAGGCGGGTCACCGCCTCGGGTTTTTTCATGGGCGCTTACTGGCCTGCCTGTTTCGCACGGCGGTCGGCCAGTTCCAGGGCAGCCTCCAGGCGCAGACGCTCGCGTTCGTCGAAGCGTTCTTCGGCCAGGTTGCGAAGGGCGTGCGCCTTGTCCGCTTCGCTGAGACCGGCGTTGGCTTCGATACGGCGCTTCTCTTCCTGGAATGCTGCAATACGGCGGTTCCAGCCTTGTCGGCGGCCGTCCAGTTCCTCCAGGCGCTGGGTCGCTTCGGCACCTACCAGTTGCTGGCGCATGCGGCGTATGTCCGCGGCGCTGGCACCTTCGGCCCGCAAACGGCTGGTCTCGGTCCGCAATTCAGCTTGTAGTTGGGGCAGGAGTGTGTCCTGCAGGTCTTCGGGCAGGGACTGGCGAAGCTGATCCACGGCAGCAGCCTTGGCCGCGTCATCGAGGTTTGCATCGTGACGGATGGCCAGGCGATCCAGCGTGAAACGGTTATAGGCCTCTTCCTGGCCGAAGAACGCCCGGTGGGCTTCAGGGCTGAAGATGCGGGCGCGCAAGGCGCTGACGGCGTCTTCGCGCTGACGCAGGCTCGCAAGGTCGGACTGACGTGGCAGGTCGCGCTCCAGGCTCACCAACTGCAGCTTGTAGTCCAGGTATTGCTCCAGCAGGGTCAGTGCCTGCTGGCGAGCAGGTTCCTGCAACTGGCTGGTGATGTAGTCGCGCAGTCGCTTCACGGTGATGGGCAGAGGTTCTTCGCCCATCGCGGAGAGGAAGTAGTCGAACAACAGGCGTATGCCTTCTTCGATCACCAGGTTACCGGCAGCATCCACGCGCAGATTGCCATCCACCTCCGTGCCTGCGAAGGACGGCGGGAGGGGGGCAATGGCATTCGGGAGAGTGGGCGTGACTGACGGTGCGGGCGATGCAGCCTTGGCAGGTTGCAGTGGCAGAGGGGATGCAGGGGGCAGGCTGCGTGTGGCTGGAGGCTCCTGCTGTTCGCTCCGGTCGAGGAACATGGCAAGGCCGCCGGCGAACAGCAGCGGGATCAATAGCAGGCGCTTTTTCACGATTACCTCGGATGAGTGGGTGGAGCCCGGAGGCTCCACCCGTTGGGTCACAGCCCGTCGTTCTTCAGACGGTTGGCGTGTTGGCGGAAGACGCTGACGGGAGGCGTTTCGAACAGGTTGACGAGTCCGAGGAGGTGGTTGACCTGGTCCAGGTGGTTCATGCGGTAGTTGTCGCGCACGACCTTGCCCAGGTGCGAGCTGCAGCGACCGACCAGACCGTCGTTGTCCTTGCCCTTGAAGGGCAGCGAGGTGGCGAACAGCAGGGGGTCGCTGATGTCGAGCGGGTTTGTGAGAGTCCTTGATCCACTCCAGGAGTAGTAGCGAATGCCTTTGACGACATAGGCACCCTCACCACAGGCGGTGGTCGGGACGCCTGCTGGGAATCGCCCGTTGAACTGGGCAGAGGAGACGGTCGTCAGCGACTCCAGTCCGGCGAGCACGTCCTGCGGCAGCTGGCTGGAGCTGCCGGACAGGACGTTGATCACCTTGCCGAGGGCGTTGGCGATGTTGGCGATGAAGGCTTCGCCGGGGGAATCACGGGGAATACTGCGGATGAAGTCGGCGGTGGCGGAGCCCTTGTGGGGGCTGCCGATGCTGGTCACCGAAGCCACCAGGTTGGGGCGGATGCCGGCCACGTAGCGGGCGGTCGGACCACCGTGGCTGTGGCCGATGAGGTTGACCTTGGGTTTGCCGCTGATGGCGACGATCTCTTCCACCTGCTCCAGCAGCTCCTCGCCCCGGGCCTCGGTGGAGTTCAGTTGGCTGACTTCGGTCACGTAGACGGTGGCTCCGTGGCGCCTTAGCGCAGAGGGAATGCGGTACCAGTAGTCCACCCCGAGGATGCTGTCGAAGCCGAACATGCCGTGGGCCAGGACGATGGGGTAACGGGTCTGGGTGTAGCCAGTGGCGGCAAAGGACTGGGCGGAGGCGAGCAGGCCGGCACCGAGGCTGAGGGTCAGGAAAAGTTTGCGTTTCGTCATGAAGTGCTTGCTCTTGCGGTTGATGGATGAGGACGTGACGCTTCCCGCAAGGTGGCGTCTCGTCCGTGGAACGCTCAGGGCAGTTGGGGCTCTTCGTGAAAGGCGAAATCGGCTGTAGCAGCGTCTTGGCGGTGCTACAGCCTGGAGCGGGGAGAGTATGCGCGTCGTTAACTTGGCGGCTTGAACGACGCGCCTATTAAATCCTGTAGGACTTTGCCGAGGTGATTGGGAATAGTTCTCAAGGAGGCTGTTCACAGGGGCTCGATGGACGTCTATCTGGCGGTCGTGAACGTGTGGGAGCGGAAGGCCTGAGCACCGAGGTGCCCAGGGTTCTGGTATGCGGCGTGACGTGGGCGCAGGTGCCCACGCTGAAGGGAACTGGAGACTACTGGATCGCCTTGTCGACTTTCCGGCTGGCCAGCTCCATGGCGGCGTTCAGGCGCAGGCGCTCGCGCTCGTCGAAGCGCTCTTCAGCCAGACGCTGGATGGCCTGGTGCTTGTCGGCGTCACTGAGTCCGGCGTTGGCTTCTATACGGGTCTTCTCCGCCTGGAAGGCGGCGATGCGGCGATTCCAGCCTTGACGGCGGCCGTCCAGTTCCTCCAGCCGCTGGGTGGCTTCCGCGCCGACCAACTGCTGGCGCATGCGGCGAATGTCTGCCGGGGTGGCGCCTTCGGCTTGAAGGCGGCTGGTTTCCGCCCGCAGCTCGGCCTGGAGCTGGGGCAGGACGGCGTCCTGCAGCTCTTCGGGCAGTGACTGCCGCAGGCGATCCACGGCCTGGGCCTTGGCGTCGTCGTTGAGGCTGGCGTCATGGCGGATGGCGAGGCGATCAAGGGTGAAGCGGTTGTACGCCTCTTCCTGGGCGAAGAACGCCCGGTGGGCTTCCTGGCTGAAAAGACGGGCGCGCAGGGCGGCTACAGCGTCTTCTCGCTGGCGCAATGCTGCGAGGTCGGCCTGGCGGGGCAGGTCGCGCTCCAGTTCGGCCAGTTGGCGCTTGTAGTCCAGGTAGTGCTCCAGCAGGGTGAGGGCCTGTTGGCGGGCGGGCTCCTGCAGTTGGCTGCCGATGTAGTCGCGCAGGCGCTGCACGGTGGTGGCCAGGGGCTCCTCGCCCATGGCGGCGAGGAAGTAGTCGAACAGCCGGCGCACGCCTTCTTCGATCACCAGATTGCCGGCGGCGTCCACCTGCAGACGGCCATCCACCGTGGTACCGGCGAAGGAGGGCGGCAGGGCAGCGACGCGCGGGGGCAGGGATGGGGCGGCGTGGTTGGCGGCCGTTTTGGGAGCTGATGCTGGGACGTTGGCCAGCGGGGCTGTTGCGGTGGCGGTGGGCGTGGCACGTCGGGCCTGGCCGGTGTCGATGTAGAGCAGGGCGGCGAGGCAGCCGGCGAACAGCAGGGGCAGGGACAGCAGGAGTTTCTTCACGGGCACCTCGAGCAGGGGGCAGGGCCGGCAGGCCCTGCCCGTTGGGTCACAGTCCGTCGTTCTTCAGGCGGTTGGCATGCTGCCGGTAGACGGTGACGGGGTCGGTCTCGAACAGGCTCACGAGGCCGAAGGTCTGGTTGACCTCGTCCAGGTGGTTCATGCGGTAGTTGTCGCGCACCACCTTGCCCAGGTGGGAGCTGCAGCGACCGACCAGGCCGTCGGTGGCTTCGCCCTTGAAGGTCAGGGCGGTGGCGGCCAGCAGGCCGTCGCTGATGTCCAGCAGGTTGGTCATCGGGCTGGTGCCGCTCCAGGAGTAGTAGCGCACGCCATTGACCTGGTAGGCGCCTTCGCCGCAGGCGGTGGTGGGGATGCCCTGGGGGAACTTGGCGTTGAAGCGGGCAGCGCCCTGGCTGTTGAGCGACTCCAGGGAGCCGAGTGCGTTCTGCGGCTGGGTGCTGCGGCTGCCCGAAAGGAAATTGATGAGGCTGCCGAGGCCGTTGACGATGCCCGCCACAACCGCTTCACCGGCAGAGCCTGGGGGGATCTGGCGCAGGAAGTCAGCGGTGGCAGAGCCCTTGTGCGGGCCGCCGACGCTGGTGGCGGAGGCGATCAGGTCGGGGCGTACGCCGGCGACGTAGCGGATGGTGGGGCCGCCGTGGCTGTGGCCGATGAGGTTGACTTTGGGTTTGCCGCTGATGGCGACGATCTCTTCCACCTGTTCCAGCAGTTCTTCGCCACGCGCTTCAGAGGTGTTCAGTTGACTCACCTCGGTGATGTACACACTGGCCCCGTCACGCCGCAGGGCAGAGGGGATGCCGTACCAGTAGTCGACGCCGAGGATACTGTCGAAGCCCAGCATGCCGTGGGCCAGCACGATGGGATAACGGGTCTGGGTGTAGCCGTTGGCGGCCAGTGATTCACCGGAGGCGGCCAAGCCGACTCCCAGGGTGAGCGCGAGCAGGATCTTGTTGTTGTTCATCGGGTGCTCTCGTGGGTGGTGGAACAGGCTGTGTGGAGTGCGTCCCTGCTACTTCGCGCCCCGTCCCGGGGGCGCACATCGGCGTGGAGCCCGTGGCAGATTCCATGCCAGAGCGGGCCGCAGGTGCCCGTGCCTTCTGGGGCGGGCGTTTCGCTGTTGTTTACAGCCGTTCACCCAACGGTGCGAGCCGTTTCCCTGTTACTGAGTGAAACGCGCGTTCGAGTCGTCTGCCCGTAACGGCCAACTGTGCACGGCGCGGTAGTGGAGGCGGTCTTCCTGATTTTCCGAGGAAAAAAGGGTGAAGCGGTCGGCGACCCAATCGAAGGTTTGGGGTGCGCCCTCAGGAAGCCTGCGAGCCCGCCGGGCCAGGGTGACGTGAGGGCGGTAGGCGCGGCGTTCCTGGGGGAAGCCGGCGGCGTCCAGGCGCTCGACGAGGGTCGCGGCCAGGTCTCGCAGGGCTGCGGGCGGTTGGCTGGGCGCCAGGTGCAGCAGCCCTTGCTGCCAGAGGCCCAACCGGTCCAGGTGGAGGGGGAAGGCATCGGCCCGGATGCCGTCCGCCAGCGCGAAAAGGTCATCAAGGCGCTCACTCGGCTGGCTGCCGAGGAAGGCGAGGGTGAGGTGCAGGTTGGTGACGGCCACCGGCTGGCCGCCGCAATCGAGGGTGTCGCGCCAGTTGGCCATGGCCGAGGCGATGGAGCCGGGCAGCGGGAGGGCGAAGAACAGGCGCAGAGACGGTGTTGGCATGGCGATCCTTGTCGGAAGGGGGGTGTTCGGAATCTTCCTAGGGGTTGGCAAGAGTCGTCTTGACAGTGTCGCGGGGCCTTCTCTAGGATTTCGCCCCATGCGCCGATTTAAGACAGCTACTTGCAGGGCGCGGCAGGGTACACCCCTCGAAAAATACTGCTAAAGCGCTGGTTCGGTGTCGCCTCCACCGCTGCCCAGCGGCAACAACGAGGCAGAGACACGACAACATGACCTGTCCGCAACCTCAGATCCGCCTGACCCCCATCACCACCGGCCCCGCGCCGCGCAATCCGCGCATCCTGCTCAGCGGTGCCAACCAGCCCAAGTTGCTGCGTTACCTCGACGGCTGGCCTAAGCGCTGGAACGGCTCGCGCAACCTGCTCATCCAGTTCGCCCTCGACGCCCAGGCCATGCAGCGCTACGCCCGGGACAGTTTCGACATGGCGGTGGTCCAGGCGCCTTGCGCCGAGGACCTTGAGGAGCTGGTGCACGAGCTGGTCCGGGTCGCCCGCCAGGGGCTGATCACCCGCCGCTGATTCAGGGGTACTCGATCTCCACCAGGTACCAGGTCTTCTCGCCGGTGGGCGTGTTGACCCGGACCTCGGCATCCAGCGGCTTGCCCACCAGGGCGCGGGCCAATGGCGAATCGATGCTGATGAGGTTCTGCTTCAGGTCCAGCTCGTCCGGCCCGACGATCCGGTAGCGGGCCTGTTCGCCGTCCTCGTCTTCCAGGGTGACCCAGGCACCGAAGTACACCTTGCCCGGGTCCGCCGGGCGCTCGCGTACCACCTTGAGGTTTTCCAGGCGCTTGGTGAGGAAGCGCACACGGCTGTCGATCTCCCGCAGCATCTTCTTGCCGTAGGTGTATTCGGCGTTCTCGGAGCGGTCGCCCTGGGCGGCGGCCTCGCTGACGGCCTGGGTCACCTTGGGCCGGCGCACGTGCCAGAGCTCATGCAGTTCGGCGCGCAGGCGGGCTTCGCCTTCCGGGGTGATCAGCGGGGTGCCGGCGGTACGAGGGGGGCGGTAGCGGCTCATGGGGTAGAGGTGTCTCCGGGAACGGGCCGCCGAGTCTAGCAAGGGCTCGGCGGCCACGGCAGGGTCAGCCTTCGCGCAGGACCTGAAGCGGGCTGGCAGTCAGGGCGCGGCGCGTGCCCAGCAGGCCCGCGCTGCCTACCAGCAGGGCGCCGATGACCGGCAGGAGCAGCAGCCAGGGGTGCGGTTTCCAGTCCAGGTTGAAGGCGTAGGTATATAGGAGGGCGCTGACCAGTTCGCAGCCCAGCGCCGCGAGCAGGCCGCTGCAGGCGCCGAGCAGGGCGAACTCGCGACGTCGGGCCTGTTGCAGCAGGCGCCGCTCGGCCCCCAGGGCCCGCAGCAGTGCGCCCTGGCGCAGGCGCTCGTCGAGTGTGGACTGCAGGCCGGCGAAGAGTACCGCCAGGCCCGCGGCGAGCACGAACAGCAGGACGAACTCCACCGCCACCGTCACCTGGGCGAGGATGCTGCGCAGCTGCTTGAGGATGGCTTCCACCTCCAGCAGGGTGACGGCCGGGAAGTCCCGTGCCAACTGCACCAGTTCCCGGTCGTGGCCTGGCGGCAGGTAAAAGCTGGTGAGGTAGGTGGTGGGCAGGTCGGCCAGGGAGCCGGGCGCGAAGATCATGAAGAAGTTGGGCTGGAAATTGTCCCAGTCGACGGTGCGCAGGCTGGTAATGCGCACTTCCCGCTCCATGCCTCCGACCACGAAGCTGAGGCGGTCGCCCAATTTGAGGCCGAGGTTGGTGGCGAGCTTGGCTTCCACCGAGACGCCGGGCAGGTCCCCGGGCGCTGCCTCGTTCCACCACTGGCCGGCGCTGAGGCTGTTGCCCGGCGGCAGGTCGGCGGACCAGGTGAGGCTGAGATCGCGCTGCAGGGCGCGCTCACCCTGGGAGTCTTCGGTCGCGTGTTCGTTGGCGGGCTGACCGTTGATGCGGGTCAGGCGCCCCGGGATCACCGGGTAAAGTGGCGCGGCTTGGGGAGAGAGGGCCTGGATGCGCTGGTCGAAGGTGTCCTTGTCGGCGGGCAGGACGTTGAGGACGAAGTAGTTCGGGGCGTTTTCCGGCAGTTGGTCCTGCCAGGTGTCCAGCAGTTCGCCACGCAGCAGGGCGACCAGGGCCATGGCCAGCAGGATCAGGCCGAAGGCGAGTGACTGGCCGGCGGCGGCCAGCGGGTGGCGCAGCAACTGGCCCAGACCGAGGCGCCAGGGCAGGGCGGCGCGGGCGAGTGCCCGGCGCAGGGCATTGAGCCCCAGCAGCATCAGCCCACCCAGCAGCAGGGTGGCGAGCAGCCCGCCGCCGAGCAAGGCAAGGGTCAGTTTCAGGTCCAGGCTCAGGCGCCACATGATCAGCCCGAGGGCGAGGATGGCGGCGCCGTATACCAGCCAGGCGCTGGGCGGTACGGGGAGCAGGTCGCGGCGCAGCACCCGCAGTGGCGGTACGCGGCCGAGTGCGGCCAGGGGCGGCAGGGCGAAACCGGCGAGGGCCACCAGGCCGGTGGCGATCCCCGCCAGGGCCGGAATGAAACCGCCGGACGGGACGTCCGTTGGCAGCAGCTCCCGCAGCAGGTGGAACAGACCCAGTTGGGCAAGCCAGCCGAGCAGGGCACCCACGAGGCTGGCGGCCAGACCCAGGATGGCGAGCTGCAGGGCATACAGGGTGAGCGCTTCGCGGCGTGACAGGCCGAGGCAGCGCAGCAGGGCGCTGGCGTCGAAGCGTCGGGCGGCGAAACGGGCGGCGGACAGGGCGACCGCGACACCCGCGAGCAGCACGGCGGCGAGGCTGGCGAGGTTGAGGTAGCGCTCGGCGCGGGAGAGGGCGCCGCCGACCTGGCGGTTGCCATCGCGTGCATCTTCGATGCGCTGGTTGGCGGCGAGGGTGGGCTCAAGGGCGGCGCGGTAGCGCGCCAGGGCTTCGGCCGGGCCGCTCCACAGTTCGCGGTAGCGGACCCGGCTGCCGGGTTGCACCACGCCGGTGGCGTCGAGGTCGGCCAGGTTCATCATCAGGCGCGGGGTGAGGCTGTAGAAGTCACCGGCACGGTCGGGCTCGTAGGTGAGTACGCGGGTCAGGCGCAGGGTCTTCTGGCCGACGTCGACGCTGTCGCCGGGTTTGATGTCGAGGGCGGTGAACAGGCGTGATTCGGCCCAGGCTTCACCCGGTGCGGGGCCGGCACCGGCCTGCTCTTCAGCGTAGGGTTGGGCGGCGCTGCGCAGTTCGCCGCGCAGGGGGTAGCTGTCGTTCACGGCCTTGACGCTGGCGAGCTGGATGCCGTTGTCGCCGGCGATCACGCTGGAGAACTCCACCGCACTTGCATGGCGCAGGCCGAAGCGGGTGCCGACTTCCACCTGTTCGGCGTCTGCGGGTGAAGAGCCGCTGAGCAGCAGGTCGGCGCCGAGGAATTCGGTGGCGCGCAGCAACATCGCGCCGTTGAGGCGGGCGCCGAAGTAGCCGATGGCGCTGCTGGCGGCCACGGCGATCAGCAGGGCGAAGAACAGTACGCGCAGTTCGCCGGCGCGGGCGTCCCGTAGCAGTTGGCGCAGGGCCAGCGCGAGCAGGCGCGAGAGTGGCAGGCGTCCCTTCATTGCCATCAGGGTTCCACCCGGTCGATCAGGTGGCCGGCTTCCAGGCGGATCAGGCGCTGGCAGCGATGGGCCAGGCGTTCGTCGTGGGTGACCAGCACCAGCGTGGTGCCGCGCTCCTGGTTCATTTCGAAGAGCAGGTCGGTGATGCGCTCGCCGGTGTGGCTGTCGAGGTTGCCGGTGGGCTCGTCGGCGAAGAGCACGTCCGGCTCGGCGGCGAAGGCGCGGGCCAAGGCGACGCGCTGCTGCTCACCGCCGGACAGTTGGCGGGGGTAGTGGGTCAGCCGCTGGCCGAGGCCGACCCGTTCGAGCAGGCTGCGTGCGCGCTGGCGGGCGTCGCGGTGGCCTTCCAGTTCGAGGGGCAGCATGACGTTCTCGAGGGCGTTGAGGCTGTCCAGCAACTGGAAGGACTGGAACACGAAGCCGACATGCTCGGCCCGCACGCGGGCGCGCTCGTCTTCGTCCAGCCGCGAGAGGTGGTGACCGGCCAGGGTGACTTCGCCGGAGCTGGGCAGGTCGAGCCCGGCCAGCAGGCCGAGAAGTGTGGATTTGCCCGAGCCGGAGCTGCCGACGATGGCCAGGCTGTCGCCTTGCGCGAGGTCCAGGTCGAGCCCCTGGAGGATGGTCAGTTCACCTTCCGCGCTGGGGACCACTTTGCTAAGGTGCCGCGCATTGAGAATGCTTGGGCTCATTGGAGAATCCGATGCGTGGGTGGATGGGCTGCTGCCTGGGGCTGTTGCTGCTGGCGCAGGAGGCTGCGGCGGGGACCGTGCTGGTCGTCGGCGATAGTATCAGCGCCGCTTTGGGGCTGGAAACCAGCCAGGGCTGGGTCTCGCTGCTGCAGGAAAAGCTCGATTCCGAGCGTATCGATCACCGTGTGGTGAACGCCTCCATCAGCGGCGACACCAGTGCTGGCGGGGTTGCGCGACTGCCTGCGCTGCTGGGCGAGCACAAGCCGGAAGTGGTGATCATCGAGCTGGGTGGCAACGATGGCTTGCGTGGCCAGCCCCCGGCGCAATTGCAACAGAATCTTGCCTCGATGGTTCGGATGTCGCAGGAAGAAGGGGCCAAAGTGCTTCTTCTGGGGATGCGTTTGCCACCGAATTACGGTCAACGCTACACGACAGCTTTTGCTGAGGTGTTCCCCAAAGTGGCCGAAGAGTTCGGCGTTCCTTTGGTGCCATTCTTGCTGGAGGGCGTAGGCGGCGTGCCTTCCATGATGCAGCAAGATGGAATTCACCCTGCTACTGCTGCTCAGCCAGTGATGCTTGATAACGTCTGGCCGACCCTTAAACCATTGCTCTGAAGCGATCCTGAAGAAGGTCAGGAGGCGCCATCTTAATGGCTGCCTTGCCGTGCCTGTCAATCTGATTTTCTAACAGGTTGCTAACTCTTTTTCTAACACCAGGGCGCTCTGGGAAGGGCCTTTTGGCGTGGAGTGACCGGGGGTATACGGGGGGAATCTGAGCGAGCCGCTTTATGAGATGGGCTCTCAGATTTTTGGGCCATTTTTTACTCAGATGCTGGGATGGGCATGATGCTTTGTGGTTCGACTCCATCAGTTGCCAGCAGCCTGTTAAACAACTCTTGTTCTGCCGCGTAAGGCTTGTGCATCTTCTGTGTAGCAAAGAAGGCAGATAGGTAGCCCGCAATCGCATGGCTAACTGAACAAAGGATATCTACAAGCTGTTTGCCTGTTGCATCGCGAAAGTCGTCAACGGTTGCTTCATCGGGAAGATAGGCTTGGTAAAAGTAGTTCACCCCGTAGGGCGACCCGTGGATGATCTCCGATGAGGTCGAATAGATGAGCGCATAGGCAGCGAGTAGGCGGCTTCCTGCTTTATTGCCCGTCAGTTGTCCAACGACACGGATGCGACTTGGTACATCCAGCTTGGTCCAAACACCATTGCCCCGTCCTTCAAATTCTGGGAACTCAGGGCTTACTGTGTGGCTGTCTGATTCCTGAGCAGAAAGTTGAAGGGAGAACTTCCCGCTACCAACGCTCCTATTGAGGTGTTTCCACTGGGCATAGCTGACATAGCGCGCTGCACGCTCTGCAACATGGTCGCTCTCGGCGAGCAGAAAGGCTGCATTTATGAAGGATTCAACAGCGCTTCGGGCGATAGGGTAGAGGTCTCGTACCGGGATTCCGCGCCACTCAGAACATTTCAAAATCGTTTGGATTGACTGGCCTGCGCACATTGCAATGTATTGGGATGTCCGAAGCTTGGCGGCGCCTATAGCGCAGCTCAAATGCTCCCCTTCGTACGTCACGGGCCCTTGGGTGGCGACGTAGAGGCTTAGTGTCAACAACTCCGATTGCTCTTTCAGGATAGTTTTCAGCGCTGCCAATTGCTCGGCGCTGCAGCTTTGCTCGCTCATCGCATTTCACTCCGCAGACGATGTAAAAATGCACTCTCCGTGCGGCGTTGCTGTATCACATACCAAACAGAGCTGGAGCCCTATGCACATCTTAATGCTCGACACATGACGCCGAGCAGTTTGGCAAGGGTTCAGGCGGTTGAAGTGATTAAACAGCAGACTTCCCAACCCTGAGTAGAACTTGAAAGGCAGCCGTAATAGCGCTTTCAGCTTCTTGGATTTGCTTCAGCACAGCCATTGCGTGATCGTGTATGTCTTTCTCCGGAGTAGACTCTGAAAGACCTCCCAGCAGGCCGCTCAGGGTTTTCAACCGATTGACCTGGGATAGGGCGTAGGCAAGCCGGTTGTTGGTTGGCTCTGAAAAGAGGTCCGGCCTGTCCAGATATTGAGAAGGCAGGTCAAAGGTGAGCAGTGAAGCCTTTGAGGCAAAATCTCTCCTCGTCTCTTCAGAGTTCAACAGGCTGATTAAGTAGGATTGATCACCACTGGTTGGCACAACGGTGCACCTCAGTTTGGCGATTTCCATCTGAGCAGCGCCTACAGGTGTGGTCATAATCTGAGCTAATAGCTTGGCACTGGCCCCACGCTCTCCTCGTCGTTGAGATTTATCGTAAGCCCAGAGCCCCAATGTAATGAACACTGCAATGGCGGTGGCAAGTGATCCTATGGCAGTCCAATCCAGTGTCGATCCTTCGCAAAGCCACATATAACTCCCCCCCAGGTTGATCACTGGAGCCATTTCTCAGGCTGAATAGCACCAAGTTATAGAGGGTTCTCCGAGCTTCTGGAAGGTGGCTACTATCTGTCGCCAGTTCACCCGTTGACGACTATGTGTTGAGCCGTATGGCATGCCCAGTGTTTCGCCTGCGCTCATCCATTCTGATCAGTGTTAGTGCCAGTCACGCCCAGCCTTGTGCTGCCTGTTCGCCTCCGCGTTGATCCTGCGGTCCAGCCTCTTGCGTTCCTGCTGAGCAGGACTCAAGGTGCGGCCCCGATTGAGGCATCTTAGGATTTGATTGCGCTCCTGATTCTCAGTCATCCGCTTAACAATGGCGGCGCTGTGCTGATGGCCAAGCCGGTGCATCTCATCGGCAACTGCTTGGGCAACTTCTGGTCGTTCCAGAATGGCCTCGAAGGCATCGAAGACCATATCTTTGAACTCAGGGGACACCCAGGCGGCATACTCGATAGTTGCGCGCTTGGTGGCCAGTGCTCTGTGGCCTGCATCACCCAGATTTCGCACATCCAAATTTTGGCTTTGGGATAGTCGGTCTCTCTCTTTGCCACGCCAGCGGCCAGGAGCCTTACCTTTCGGCAGCTTCAAGGCCTTCCAGATTTCGGTGAGATTCCACATGCCTGACTCATTGGCCTTGAAGGGCTGGCCTCCAATTTCTATCAGATGCCCTGCGTGCTTGTGCTTGGTGTCGATATTCATGGTTGTCGTATTTCCTTTCGATTGCTCCCCGAGTTCGCTCCCCACGGCCAGCACACAGCCCCACGACACGGGGACTGACAATAGGCACGAGGAGCAATCGGAAAGACTGTGCTAATAGAGGTGCCCAGCGACGGGCGAGGGTGATTGTTCATTGATGGTGATCAGCACTGAGAGAGCCGACTATCACCAAGGGCAGCGAGGAAGAGGCAGAGAGGGAACCTTAAGTAAGGATCTTTAGGCCCCCTCCCTTAAAGTGAGGGTTTTTACTGCTTTGGGTTTTTGTCAGCCTGTATCTGCTGCTTTAGCGAGTAGCCCTGTGCTGCTCCACCCATGCCTGCCGAGACCACATTGAGGGCGCTGGCCAGCTTGGAGGTGCGGAACACGGGGGCGCTCGATTTGAGCTGGGCCTTGGTGTTCTCGACGGTGCCGACTTGGTTCGCGAAGATGGTCTGGTAGTCGCGCTGATAGTTGTCCAGAACGGACATCTTCTCCCGCGAGGTCTCAGCCTCGGTGACCCGCTGGATACGATCCATGGAGGCACCCGCGAGGTTGGACTCACCGATTGCCGCTGCGACCATCCCCTGGTTCCGTAGGGACTTGAGGTTGATCTCGGTCATCTGCTGCTGCGCCTGCTCGGCCTTGTCCTTGGACTCAAGCGCAAGGTCCGCATTGGCGATGTTCATCTGCTTGACCATCTCGATCTGCGACTTGCGACGGGCATCCTCTGCCTTGCCTTCGGCCTTGGCCTTGTCGTGGGCACCCGCAGCAGCGCCTGCAATAGCCAGGACAGCCATTGTTGCAACTCCGCCAGTTGGGTCACACATCCTGTGTTCCTCCTAAAAATAGAACTGTTTGAAAATATGGCCGTTGATGGTTCGCTCTGTGTCGCACCATGCGGCTCCGAGGTGAGTCAGCAGCTTTACGTGAGCGTGGTTATCCATCGATACGATGTTTGTGAAATGGAAAAAATCATCCGGGCGATCAAGTGCAACCGCCTGCTTGATCCGTCGCAGATGGCCTTTTAGGAGCTTCAGCATCTGCCTTTTACCACCGGGCTCCAGGGCTTCGGCATGTTTGGTATGAACAAACCAAATGAAGCATTCAGCGTGCCCGCCAACCGCCAACACATTCCCCAGGTGGTCAGATATGTGGTGAATAGTTGGATCGTCTGCGGCTATGGCGAGTACCTCAACTGGATTTCGGCCCGGCTCAATTCTTTCCATCTCTTCCCAATCACTGGAAGAAAGGTCTAACGCGGCGCGCTGAAGGTGGCTTCGGTTAGCTTTTTCAAGTTTCATTTCTTTACCCTCGTTGGTTGACGTGTCCGTACCAGTGAGGGTTTTTGCTCTACCGAACGCGGTCCACGCCTTGATCCTGTGCCAGCCGTTGCAGCAGGTTTTGACTCACAGGATCGTTGGGGATGAAGTTTTTGAGAGCGTTGAACAGACCTGTCATGTGCCCCTGACGACCTCTCCTCTCGCCGCCCAGGAGGTGGGCGCTTGAGTAGCCAGCTTGAATGCTGTTTGCAGCAACCCCGAGCGCCGGTATTTGCTCCGCAGTGCGGGACATAAAGCCGGTTATGAGATCGGAGCGCAGGGGGCTATAGCGGATTGGTCGGCTGTCCTGGGCTTGCTGCTGTTCACGGGGCAGGATTGAGGTCCTAACCCTGGCAGCACCATCGAACCCGAAGGGAGCACTCAGGAAGTTGGAGACGCCGAACGGAGCACCTACGTGGGAGCTACGAGAGATCGCCGCGTAAGCCAACATGCTCGGGCTTAAGGCCTCATTGAGGTACTTCTCGCGGGCTCGTTGGGGCAAGCCCAGTGCCTTCAATTGGGTAGACGCAGCGTAGAACGCAGTGGCCAGTGCCAGGGACGCGGCGACCTTGTAGGTCTGATCGAGAACTTGCCCGTTGCGGGTCGCCTCCATCCAGCCACGTACCAGACGCCCGTTGAGGGAGCGCATGACGAACATCTTGAATTGCAGGACCATCGCACCCATCGCCCCGTACTGCTTGGAGGGCGCCAGGGACATCTTGTGCGGACGGAGCATCGTCTCGTCAGCTACTGCATCCCCGAGACGCCACAGGTCCATTGAGCGCGGATCAGCCGCCAGCTTGTCGGAATCCTTGATGCGCCACTGCCCGGTCTTGTTGCGCTTGAAGTGGGCCTTGATGAGGTCCTGAATCCCCTTGAACTGCTCAGGGGTGATCGAGGCCGACCGCAGGCGCTCAGGGGTGAAGAGCTTCGTCTCCAGGCCGTTCAAGGTGTGGTCGATGAGGTCCACGAGCAGGCCCTGTCGGCCAGCGTCCATGATGTAGTTCCCGGTCTCCCGGAGGAGCCAGGTGAACGGAGAGCGAACCGAAAGCTCACCCGTGGCCCACTTGAAGGACCCTGCGGCCTGGGCGCCGTAGTAGCTGTGGTTCTCCCGGAGGCCGTCAACGATGTCCTGGCGGGTGGGTCGAATAAGGTCATCCAGCTCGCGCCCGAACACGATGTTATGCATGTCCTTGATGTCCTCAGGGGCCAGCTTGGAGCCGGCAGTCGTCCACTTCTTCAGGAGCGGTACGCCCTTCAGCAGCATCCGCTGGTGGCCCTTCACGAACAGACTCGCCGCCTCCGTGATGTTCTGAGCCCCCATGTAGGCGTTCTTGGTGACGAAGCCGATGTCGTTGAGGGAACGGATGGTGGTCTGCCAGACGCCATCAGGGTCACGCCGAGCACGCCCCGTGAACATCTTCAGGGCATCCATGAGTGCGTCAGCTTCCGTCGTGTCGGCCCCAGGCTGGGCGCCTTGGCGCATCTTGATGGCCATGGACTTCAGCTCAGCAGTGCTCTTCCCTGTGCCACCCATAAGGGCCACATCGCCGTTTACGCGGCGGTCGTACTGAGGGACGATCCGCAGGATGTCGAACTCCCTCAGGTCATCCACGCTGAACAGCGAACCGTTCGGGAGGTTGATCTGCACATCGGAGTCGAACAGGTTCCGCGCTTCGAGGTAGTCGTTGTTTTCGACCCCCACGCCATCGTGCAGATGCTCCTCAACGATGTGGCTACGGTTGAACCGCTCGGTGTGGCTGATGCCATACGCCTTGTCCCTGGCGTACTTCTCCACGGCTGCCCGCAGCGCCTCGGGAGTCAGCTTCTGCTCACCTGCGGCCTCCTGAAGCATCTTGTCCACCCTGGCGCGGACTTGAGGACGCTTCGCGTAGGAGGCCAGCCAGGACCGCACGATGGCTTCCTGTAGGCCTTCAGGCCCGCCCAGCTCCCTCAGGAGACCCTGCTTGGCGGCTGTGCTGTAGCGCATCGGGTAATACGATCCCGCATGGCGGGTCTCTTCGAGAAGGCTCTTGGCGCTCATGTTGCCGAACTGGCCAGGGTTCTCGATGTAGTCCCACTTCTTCGCCATGTGCTCCTTGAGCAGGTCAGCGAGCTTCACCTCGGCAGGGGTCAGGCTGTGCGTCTTCTCTCCGTGACTGGCGGCCTCCATTGCCTGCACCACGCGGCGACTGATGGCTTCGCGCTTGGCGCCCTCGGAGCCGCCACGGGCCCGCCAATAGGGGTCCTTCAGTACCTCGTCGAGCTGTTCGGCAAATCGGTTGTGGGCCACGTTGTCTTGCGAACGCAGTCGTTCAGCGATGTCCGAAGCGGTAGCCCCGAATTTGCCGTTCGAGCCGGTCTCGTATCCAGTGGGGGACCGGAAGAGGTCGTAAGCGATTCCCCGCATCTCCGGGTTTTCCGACGCGGCCAGCTTGTAGCCGATCTCCGACAGGCTGCCCATGGAGAACCCTCGGACGGCCTTGGTTCCCAGCGGGTCCAGTTCGACGAACGTGTCCACGGTCTTCGGGTTGAGCGGCGAGCCGCCACTGTGGATAGAGCCGTCCATGGTGCGGGACGCCTCGTTGTCGAATGGAACGTCGATGTAGGGCCCCGAAGGGCTCTCCTTGACCTCCTCGCCATCCCTGAAGGGCATCCTGGCCGGGTCTTCTTCAGCACCTGCCAAGCGCGCCTGTTCACGGAGCTGAAGGCGATTCGCGGCACCACCGATGCGGTTCATCTCCTGGACCAGCGCAGGGACCTCTCGGCCCTCTCCGTCTATCCAGCTCTCCAGGCGCGGCACCTCGTTGTTGAGCCCAGGGCCTGCCGGACCTTGAGGTGCCTCAGGGCCCAGAAGCTCCCCGTCCAGGGCGCTCCCACCCTCGTCCCATGAGTTGCGCCCAGGGCGGGCACCCATGAGGCCATTCAGTAGGCCACCGAAAGCTGCGCCCCCTGCGATGGCAGCCCCCAGGTTCTCCTCCTTGCCGGAGGCCTTGGCTGCGGAGTGCTCCGACAGGCCACCCAGGGCACCACCCACAGCGGCACCACCGATCAGGCGAGACGCCAAGCCTGCCCCTGCGCCCCTGGCCGGGTTCACCAAGCTCCAGGGGTCGCCCATCATCCCAGCAGCGCCCCCGATGATCTGAGCACCGAGGGTGGCGCCATCACGGGCCTGGACGAGCTTCTGGTTCTCCAGGGCAAGGGCAAGGTTCTGGTCGAAGTTCCGCTTGTAGCCACGGAGGACCACATCGTAGAACTGGGGGTCCAGGCCCGAGGTGCGGAGCTTGTCGTAGTCCTCATCGGTCCAGTCGCTGAGGCGACCGCCGTCCAAGGGCTCGTTGAAGACATCCCGAAGCATGGTGAACGACTGCGTGAAATCAGCGTTCCCCTCTTGGTTGACCGAACGGATCATCATGCCGAGTACGGAGTTCTGCAGGGCTTCCTTGGCGGCCATGCCCGTGCCGGTGAACATGCCGTCCTCTTCGGTCTTACCCGTGGTGGTGTAAAGCTCCTGGGCGAACGTTGGGGCCTTAGGGGCCACATCCACGCCTTCCATATTGAAGGAGGCGAAGGTGTCCGGGACGTTGCCAGGGGTCACCGTGGGTTGCGCTTCGATGCCTGCGGGTGCCTCAAATCCGCCTGCGGGCTTTACGAACGAGTCCAGTTCGGCGCGCTTGCCGGTGTTGGTCACGTCCGCCAGCTTGCGCATGTAGTTCAGCCCTTCCTCGCTGACCCCGGAGAAGTCCCCACGGTCATACGCATCGAGCTGAGGAGCGCCCTTCCGGCCTGCCCCTTGGTTGTACGCCAGGAGCGCCTTGAGCTGGTCGCCACCGGCCAACTGGATGTTGTCCCGCATGTGGCGAGCCGCTGCGTCGATGGACTTGGCCGGGTCGAAGAAGTCCTCATCCCGTTCCAGGCCATAGGCCAATCCGGTAGCGGCGGTCATCTGGGCCAGACCGCGAGGCCCCGTAGGGCTCACGGCGCGGGGATTGAAGGACGACTCAAGGAAAATCTGCTTGTGCAGGAGGTCGTAAGGGACCCCGTACTGTGCCGAGGCGGACTGAATGAGCGAGTCAAACGGTCCACCCTCGGCTTTGATCTGGGCATAGTTGTCTGGTTGGCGCATGGTTCACCTCGCTGGTCTGTGTGTTACCAGTGAGGGTTTTTGTTTTAGCGTCCTTGGGCGGCTGCCGCTATGCCTGCGTTCCCTTCTCCTCGTGGTCGGTCCAACTGCCCTGACTGCCAGCGAGCTCGGCCAGCTTGGTCAGCATGAAACCTTCCAGTTGCAATTGCACGGAGGCCCCTATAAGGGAGTTCCAGCCGTATGGGACAATGGAGAAACGGACTTTGCCTTCGGAGCCGCCCCAGATTTTCGGAACATCAGCGATGGGCTCGCCAATGGCGTCAACGACAAGCAAAGGCCTTGGGAGCGTCTCACCCTCATGCTCGTAGGAAGACCATGCGGCGAACTTGAACGTCACTGTGCCGTCCCTGTTGTCGATGAACGGCAGGTCGCCTTGGTACGGAGTGAGCCGCTTTCTACCACGCTGAACCTGCGGAGGGTTCTTTTTGTATTCAGTCACCCGCTTCGCGTAGTCGCCCACGTAGATTTTCACGATCTTATCGATCAGGTCTTGGGCCTCGTCGATCTGGATTCTCAGGTTGATCTTGTACTGGCCTGGGTCGGTGGCGAAGCTGCCCTGGCGGAAGTACGGCTTGCCGATGTAGCTGTAAGGCTCCACGGTGCCGATTGGGGTGAAGAAAAACTCCTTCCTCGGGATACTCATTTTGTCCTCTTTGGAATGAGCGTTGGGCCGGGCATCTGCTTGGGGGCTCTTCAGGTGTCCTGCTTGTCCCCCCTGCGCCGCTTCCAGATGGAGGACTACGCGAGGTTCCAGGCGGTCAACCACAGTTCGCGGCAGAGCCTCGCCGGCCAGTTCTTGTTAGGTCCGCACATCAAAGCCGGCAGGATCGCAAAGCGCGACTCCAGGCTGGCCCTCGTAGGGACTTGGCTCCACAGCAGGAGCCGCGAGGGTGAAGGTCTTGGCTTGCAGCTCTTGGCGCAGCTCTGCGATTTCACCACGTAGACACTTCAGCTCATCCATGATCGCCACGGCAATCGGGTTGGAGGACTCTTCGGCGTTGTACTTACCGGTCTTGCGGATGGATGGCAGGACCTCCTCAGTGACCCACTTGCGAAAGGGCTCAGACTGCGGGGCGTGTCCCCGGAGGAGCATTGAGTAAACTTCAGCCTCAGCAAATAGGACGGAGGTGGAGCGTATGCGCCGGCCTTGCGCATCCGTGGGGAGACTACACGAATTAAGTTCGATTAGTGGCCGGAGGGCTGCGAGTTGCATTCCTGCCTGCCGCTTAAGCCGCTCATGGCGGACAGACTCACTTGGGTCCTTCAGTCCCGCAGCTCTGGCCACCTGTTGCGCCACGAAAAGCAGGTCATGGTCCGGGTGCCCCACGAGGACATCCAGCTCGATGCCCATAAAGTTTCTCTTCTCGAAGTTCATTGTGCAGAAACCTCAATACGTCCAACGATGTCCTTGAGCTGGTGGACGTAGGTGATGGGGCCCACATTGACCGTAAGAAGGCCAGAAGGGCCCGCGTCGATGGTGTACGTCAGAGGCCCGTTGTCGTTCGAGTAGTAGGTGGGCTTAACCTCTGTCCCGGTGACCATCCCTACAGGATTCCTGTAGAGACCTGATGTCCTTCACTTGGAGCTTCGCCCCTACATTTGAGTGGCTGAAATTGAAGATCGCGGCGCTCGGGTTCTTCAGGCCAGCCGCTCGGGCCACCTGAGTAGCCACGAACAGCAGGTCATGCTCCGGGTGCCCCACGAGGAGCATCTGATAAACCTGTGCCTCAGGGAAAAGCCAGGAGACCGCTTTAAGCAAGTATCCGTCCCTATCAAATTATGATAGAGACGCCACCTGAAGTGCCATTCCCTACCGAATCTCGGTAGGGACGCCTCGTCCAGCAACCGCGTGGTGCCTTTGTACGCGCAGCCGTTCGGGGACAGAGGAAGGGAACCAACAAGGTTATTGTGGGCTGCTACCTCGGACATTCGCACATAGGCCGTGCAGTGTTTGGTTGTCACAAAATACCCTAATGAGCCACTGGGGTTCTTCAGGCCAGCCGCTCGGGCCACCTGAGTAGACGCGGGGCTCATCGAAGAGCCATGTGTTACTCGGCACCTTCCGCTTATCCCTATCACTTTCTGATAGGGGGGGCGAGGGTGATCATCTGGTTTCATAGAGGACAATTTGTCCCCTAAGGCTTCGACTGCCCTGTACCACTTGGCCTGCGGCTCCATGGCAATTCGCTGAGCTGGCTTCGAGCAGTCTTTAAGGCCAGCCGCTCGCAAACAAAAAGGCCGACCCCAGTGAAGGAATCGGCCTTTGAGACTTAAGGGATTTCCCTTTAGGTGATTACGTATTCCTCTTCCCTCGTGGCCGTAACAGCCTGCGCTTCAAGTCGGTATCCAGCAGGCACACGAAGACCACAAGGGCCAAGGTGATCATGCCCAGGAACTGCCAGGAACTCATGTGGCTTCTCCTTGTACCTCTTTGCGCCTCTGCCTGTAGCCCATCAGCGGCCAATTGATAACGGCGGTCAGCATGGCTACCCCGCCAAGCATCGTCATGGGTGCCCCGAGGATCATCAGGGCGATCAGGAAGAGCACCAGCAGTACCGAGACGCCTTTAGCGAGTAGGTCCAGCAGCGGAAGCAGACGGATGCCCTGACTCATGCGGTTGCTCCTATTGGTGCCGAAAGAACCGCATGGGCCTTAGCAAGTCTGGGCACGTACACAAGCTCCCGAGGGAAGTCCCGCCAGTCCCGTCCTCCATCGTTGTGAAGGTCGAATTCCACAGTGCGCCAGTAGGACACACCGCCGCACTGGAAGCACCTCGCAGCATCCAAGGCTCCGTCTGGGCCGAAGTTTCCGATATTACCGCTGGGGAACTCAGGACCTCCGCAGCCGTACTCAACGTCCGCTATCTGGCCACAGCAAGGGCATGTGAAGACGCCGATGGGGTTGGACAGTCCTTCAGCGTCATAGGCTTGGCGCAGGCTCTGTGCTTCCAGGCTGGCGCTGTAGGCGAAGGCGCTAAGATTCTCCAGGGCGCTCATTTGTCTTCCCCCCGCAGGCCTTTCTTGATTGCCGAGTAGACCTTCGGGATGGGTGATCCTTCTCCGTAAACGTCATAGGCGATAGTGCCCGAAGACTGTCCCGCAGCAGCTTGAGCATGAGCTACTGGGACGCCTGCGGCCTCCATAGAGGCAATCAGGTGGTGGCGCAGGGAGTGCAGTGTCTGGTTATCGCCTTTGCTATCTCCCAGGATGTCCTTAAGCAACAAGTTGAGTTGCTTACTGGACCGCTCTGGCGTGATCGCATTGTCAGAGGGCAGGGCGCCTGCATTGACGGCTCGTAGGAATGCCGGCAGGTCGAACCCGAGGGCTCCATCCACAAGAGGCACAAGGCGCTTGCTGTGTTTGTTCTTGATGGACTTGCCTTCAGCATCCTCGTTGATGTCGATACACCATAGACCATCCACCTGTTTGATATCTGCCTTGGTCAGGAAGCTGATCTCGCCTACACGCGCCCCGGTGATCACTGCTAAGGACAGCGCCCAGCGCTCCCAAGAAGTCGCGGGTAGGGTGCCTACATGATTCATCAGGGTGACTACTTGATCCCGAGTGAAGGCTACCCGTTTGCTGTCGGCGCCCTTGGTGATCTTGAGTTTTGCCGCGTACTGCTTAGCGATTTTGTCGGTGATAACGGCCCACGTCAGAACAGCCTGGAGTTTGGCCCATAGATTATTCACGGTGGATGGTTTCCGGCCTTCCAGCAGCTTTTCACGCAGGGCCGTCATGTGCTCCCGGGTGTGGACACGAAGATCAGTCACGCCGATGGCCTCGAAGGCCCGCCCAATGACCGTATGGGCCGTAATGGCAGCTTTCCTGCTGGATTCTTTGAGGTTGATGCTATGTTCTGCCATGTAGAGCTCGGACAGCTTGTTCCAGCTCATGGGCTCCTGAGGCGCGCCTACAGATTGGGGCGGGGTTGCAAGGGTTTGGCTATCATCGTTGTGCGTGCTATTGAGTCGCTCAATGATCTCGACGAGCGCCTCCGAGCGGCCTTCAAGGCGGGCGTTGGCGGCACTCAGGATTTCCTTGCCAATCGTCAGGGCCTTCTGCTGCGTAAAAGTCAGCGTCTCATGTGCGCTAACTCGCTTCAGGGCGCCATACATTTCCCGGTACGCCTCGCTACTGGCAAATATCGAGCCTTCGCAATTTGCCTGGGATAGACATTCCTCCGCGATGACCACCAGCCGCTCTTTCAGCTCCTCTCCGGTCGCCTCGGGCTTGTCGAGGTGGAAGTAGGCGAGGGCTCGTTGGATGCTGGTGGAGATTTCCATGGCTGTGCTTCGGTCGCTGGTCCGTAGGGAGACGGTAAAGGTGACGAACGGTCGTCCCTGTGTGCGGATGCGCAGGTAGTAGCGACCATTTCGCCTGTAGTGCCAAGGCTTAGCGAGGGGCGTTGCCAGTTTCGGCGGGGCGCTTTCTAACAGATTTCTAACACTTTCGGCATGCGATTGAGAGGTCATTGGATGGAACCCTTGAGTTTGTGGGGTTCCTGTCCTTCAGTCGGAATTGCAACAGAATCTTGCCTCGATGGTTGAGCAGTCCCGGCAGGCGGGCGCCAAGGTGCTGGTGCTGGGCATGCGCCTGCCGCCGAACTATGGCAAGCGCTACACCGATGCGTTCGCTCGCGTGTTCAGTGATGTGGCCAAGGAACAGCAGGTGCCGCTGGTGCCGTTCTTTCTCGAAGGCGTCGGGGGCGTGGAGGGCATGATGCAGGCCGACGGTATCCATCCGGCGGCCGGTGCCCAGCCAAGGCTGTTGGAAAACGTCTGGCCGTCGCTCCAGCCGCTGCTTTGAGGCTTTTCCGGGACCGGGCTTTCGGCTAATGTTGCGCACCCGCTCCGGAGTCCCCCATGCCTCGCCCTGCCTGGTCCCTGCACGCCTATAAGCTGATCGAGCCAGACGAGCAGCTCGACCTGTTCGCCTGCCGTGAGGTTCGCTTGCACCTGGTGGCGCGCCAGCTCGAGCTGGGGGGCTACGCCGACCGTACTTTGTGCGGCGGATTGCTGCCGGCCATGCCCCGTTGGTGCGAGGTGGGCCGCAGCCTTCTGCAGGACCGCCGGTTGTGCCCGTTCTGCAAGCAGGAACTCGAGGCGCAGCGCGACGGCAAGCGGCCGGAGTGGCCTGACAGCTAGCCTCCCGGCGGTTGGCGGGCCGGTGTACAATCTGCCACTCATTTTTCAACCCTCAGCCAAGGATTCCCGGATGTTGTCGCGCGTTCCCGCCGTCGCCCGTACCCTGTCTCTGGCCGCCGCTGTGCTAGCCGGTAACGCCGCAGCACTGGAGCTGCCTCTGCCGCCCCCCGGGGAAGATATCGTTGGCCAGGTCCAGGTGATCAAGGCCAAGTACGAGGACACCTTCGCCGATATCGGCTCGGCCAACGACCTGGGCTACCTGGAGATGGTTGCGGCCAATCCCGGCGTTGATCCCTGGCTGCCGGGCGAAGGCGCCGAGATCATCTTGCCGACCCGCTTCATTCTGCCGCCGGGGCCGCGCGAGGGGATCGTGATCAACCTCGCCGAATACCGCATGTACTACTTCCCGAAAGGGCAGAACGTGGTGCACACCTATCCGCTGGGCATTGGCCGAGAAGGCTGGGGCTCGCCGATCAGCACCACCAAGATCACCGCCAAGACGCCGAATCCGGCCTGGTACCCGCCCAAGTCGATCCGTGAAGAGCACGCTGCCGATGGCGACCCGCTTCCGACCGTGGTGCCGGCGGGCCCGAACAACCCTCTCGGTCCGTTCAAGTTCACTCTCGCTCTGCCGGGTTACCTGATCCACGGCTCCAACAAGAAGTTCGGCATCGGGATGCGTGTCAGCCATGGCTGCTTCCGGATGCTTAACAACAACGTGCTGGAGCTGGCCAGGATGGCGCCGGTGGGTACGCCGGTCCGCGTGATCAACGAGCCGTACAAGTTTGGTGTCAGCAACGGCAAGATCTACCTGGAGGCCCATGCACCGCTGGACGACCATGGCGATCCGTCGGTAGTCGACAAGCACACTGCGGTGATCAATGCGCTGCTCAAGCGCGAGGATCTGGTCAACACCATCCGCCTGGACTGGGACGTGGTGCGTGAGGTAGTGGCAGCCGAGGATGGTTTGCCGGTGGAGATCGCCGAGCCTTCGACGTCGGTCGCTGCCAGCGCTCCGCCTTCACTCTGATCGTTTTTCACAAAACCCGCTGCTCTATTTGAGTGGCGGGTTTTTTATCGCCTGTACTTTTGTTTCTGCAATAAAAAACCGACCCAGTTGCCTGGGTCGGTTTCAGGTAAAAGCCTTGTGGGCTATTACTTGCGGCTGGCTTTTTCCAGCATGCGCAGAGCGCGCTCGTTAGCCTCGTCAGCGGTCTGCTGGGCTTTCTGAGCAGCGGCCAGAGCTTCGTCAGCCTTGCGGTAGGCTTCGTCAGCACGGGCTTGAGCACGAGCAGCTGCGTCTTCAGTAGCGGTCAGACGAGCTTCGGTTTCTTTGGAGGCGCTGCTGCAACCGGTGGCCAGAACAGCAGCCAGAGCCAGAGCAGAGAATTTCAGAACGTTGTTCATCGTGTTCCCCTTTAAGGTGGATATTTCCATTAAAAGCAATTCCCCGAGCGTGGGAAATTAGCCGGCGTACATACTACCCATAACTTGTAGTAAGTAAACTGACGGGGCGCAAGGCGGACACTTTTTTTCACCTAGGCTGCCTTTTTACCCCACTGGTCGCGGGCGCTTGAGCAAAAAACGACCAAAAAGCCGGGCTTCGTCACAAGCGAAGTTCAAATTCTAGTCGTTGTATGTGGGGCTGAGCTGTTGAGTCGGCTGCTGTGGGTTATCGATAAGTTGAATTGACTTGTCAGCGCTTGGCAGCAAGTTGCCGTCATACGTGTTCTTAGGTGAACTTCTTCACGTAATGGAAAAGTGTTTGTAGCGACCCCAGGGGGTGGATGGTGGCACCTTGGGCGCACTGATAAGCTCGTCGCATTTTTACGGCCTCAAGGACGGCGTCATGGCAAAAATTCTCAAGTGGACAGTGCTGGGCGTTCTGGCGCTGGCTGTCCTGATCAAGGGTTCTTTGTGGCTCTCTGTGCGTTCCATCATGAATGAGGCGGTTACGAAGCTCTCGCCTGTGATGGACATCAGCTACGGCGGCATCACGTCGTCGTTCGATGGCCGTGTCGGTCTGGAGAACGTCATGATCCGCGTTCCTGCCCTGGGCGACAGCCTGCAGGTGCAGCACGCGCAACTGCGCTTCAACGGGCTTCGTGAGCTGCTGAGTTTCAAGGAGCGTCTGGAGGAGGGGAAGCTGCCCAAGCAGATGTCCGTCGAGCTCAAGGGGCTGCAACTGGCAGTCCATGGTCCGTTCATGCAGCAGTTGTATGATGCGCCGGCCGAGCGCAGCATCTTCACCGCGATGAGCGAGGTGGCCTGCGGCAAGGTGAGCCACATCGGGACCAACGAATTGCTGGACATGGGCTACCGGACGTTTGAAACCGATGCCCAGTTCTCTTACCAGTTGGAAGAGGGCGCCAAACGCCTGACCTTCAACCTCAAGACTGACACCCGCGACATGGGTGATATCCGTCTCAGTCTGTCCCTGATCAACATGCCGGACAATCCGGGCGACCTGCGGGTCAACCCGCCGCGCGTCTCCAGCGTGGTGTTCGAGCTGAACGACAACCAATACCAGCGCAAGGTGCAGGATTTCTGTGCCGGCAAGCTCGGTCAGTCGCGCGAAGCCTACCTCAAGACGGCGGTGGAGCAGTTCGACCGCAACCTGCGTGCCCAGCGTGTCGCGCTCGAGCCTGCTGTGCTGGCGGCCTACGGTCGTTATCTGAGCGATCCACAGGCCCTGCGCCTTGAGCTGAGCCCGAGCGAGGGCATGGCCTGGGAGGGCCTGGAGTTCTTTGAGCCAAAGGACGTGATCGGCATGCTGCGCCCGGTGTTGTTGGTCAACCAGGAGGCGGTGCAGCCAATCGGTTTCTCCTGGGTCGATATCACCAAACGGCCGGAAATGAAGGGCGACGAGAGGGTGTCTGCCGCAGTCGAAAAAGATGAAAATGCCGGTGCCTCGCCGCGCTACGAGTTCGTCCAAGTCTCCGATCTGGCGAGATACAAGGGTAAACGCCTGCAATTCATCACCTATGATGGCGCCTATTACCAGGGTGTATTACACAAGGTGGAGAACGGTAAGGCGTTCCTCAGTGTCCAGTTTGGGTCCGGTTCGGCTGAAATGTTCCTTCGGCTCGAAAAGATAGATAAGGTACGGGTGATGTTTTAAACCCACAGAGGAGTTGCGATGAGCGAGGCGCTGTCCATCCATCATGACCAGGCAGGTCACCAGTTCGAGACCACCGTGGATGGTCACCGTGCTTACCTGGCCTATATGGATCTCGGCAAGCAGACCCTGGATATCTACAGGACCTTCGTGCCGAACGCGCTGCGCGGGCGTGGCATTGCTGCGGCGCTGACCGAGAAGGCGCTGAACTTTGCCGAAGACCAGGGCTACACCGTGATTCCCTCGTGCTCCTATGTAGAGCGTTATATCGAGCGCCGCCAACGCCACGCTCCGAAGGAGTGAAGGCCGCTAGAACAAAAACGCCGGGCAAAGCCCGGCGTTTTTGTTCTAGCGGCAGCCCTTCAGGCGCGCTTGCGCTTGGGCAGCACGTCCTTGAGCTTGGCGTGCATGGAGCGCAGGGTCTTCTCGGTGGTATCCCAGTCGATGCAAGCGTCGGTGATGGAGACGCCGTACTGCAGCTGGTTGAGGTCCTTCGGGATGGATTGCGCACCCCAGCCCAGGTGGCTTTCCACCATCAGGCCGACGATGGAGTTGTTGCCCTCCAGTATCTGGTTGGCGACGTTGTCCATTACCAGTGGCTGCAGCGACGGGTCCTTGTTGGAGTTGGCGTGGCTGCAGTCGACCATGATGTTCGGCTTGATGCTGGCCTTGGTCAGGGCCTGTTCGCAGACGGCTACGCTGACCGAGTCATAGTTCGGCTTGCCGTTGCCGCCACGCAGCACCACGTGGCCATAGGCGTTGCCTTTGGTTGTGACGATGGAGACGCCGCCTTCCTGGTTGATACCGAGGAAGCGATGCGGGCTGGATACCGACTGCAGGGCGTTGATGGCTACCGTCAGGCTGCCGTCGGTGCCGTTCTTGAAGCCCACCGCCGAGGACAGGCCGGAGGCCATCTCGCGATGGGTCTGGGATTCGGTGGTGCGAGCGCCGATGGCCGACCAACTGATCAGGTCCTGCAGGTACTGCGGCGAGATCGGGTCCAGGGCCTCGGTAGCAGTCGGCAGGCCTTTTTCGGCCAGATCACGAAGGAGCTGGCGGCCGATGTGGAGGCCATCCTGGATCTTGAAGGAATCATCCAGGTAAGGATCGTTGATCAGGCCTTTCCAGCCGACGGTGGTGCGGGGCTTCTCGAAGTACACGCGCATGACCAGGAACAGCGTGTCGGAAACCTCGGCAGCCAGGCTTTTGAGGCGGTCAGCATATTCGTGGGCGGCCTTGATGTCGTGGATGGAGCAGGGCCCCACCACCACGAACAGGCGGTGGTCCTTGCCGTCGAGGATGTCGCGGACCACCTGGCGGCCGTGGGCGACGGTCTGCAGGGCAGCACCCGTCAGGGGGATTTCGCGTTTCAGTTGCGCCGGGGTGATCAGGGTCTCGTTGGAGGCAACGTTCAGGTCGTCGATCGGTAAATCAGCCATCGTGCTAGTCATTGGAGTTCAGTCGTCGGGTCACGGGTGCTTGACCGCCACCATCCCCCGAGCGGCGGAGCACGGCATTGAAGGCGTGGCAGGGACGCGGAACCTTAACGCTTTAGGCGGTGGCTAGACAATGGCGCCAAGGTTGCAATTGGGCGGAAGCAATCAGTTCAGGCTGGAAGCCGAGTACTCGATGGCGTGCTGGGCAATCCACTCCTCGGCGATCTGCTCGATGGGCTGCGGTTCGCCCGATTCCGCCTCGCGCTGCTTGCGGTAGGCCTCGATCTGGCAGACCTGTTCCACCATGCGGGCGCGGAACAGAGACTCCTCGTCGGTGAAGCAGATGCCGACGAGGTAGTCGTCCGGCTGCTTGCGGCACCACGCCACCACTCCTGGGCAACTGGCCTGCTCGCCCAGGAGTGGGATGCGCAGCTCGATTGCGGTGCCCTTGCGGAAGCCTCTTATGGAGTTGCACGCCACGCCGCCGAGGCTGATATTGTGCAGCCGCTGTCGCGGCAGGAAGTTGTGCTTGCGCAGAACCAGTTCGACCGGCAGGTCGCTGGGGTGACGTAGGAATCGGCGCATATGAGGACTCCTTTGTGCCAGTGGTCTGGCCCGGTTGGAGAATACGGCTTGCATGAGATCGAGTTGAGCGACTTCGACGCTGATCAGCGTCTGCTCAGTCTGCCCGGAGCCTCCTTGCTGATATTTACCAGCATAGGCTGTGCCAGTTGCCGTTGGGCGCGCCGCCATTTGCCGGGGCTCGACCTGGCCGTCGACCGGTTGTGCTGGATAGACGCTGCCGATAACGGTGGTTTGGTCCAGCGCTACGAGGTGTTCCACCTTCCCGCCCTGTTCCTGGTGCGGGATGGCCAATTTCTTGGCGCCCTGCACAGTACGCTGCGTGGCGCTGATCTGAACGAGAGCCTGGCCGTTGCCCATCAGCGCCAGGCAGAGGAGCTGCCTTGATGAGTGTGACCCCATCCCCCCGTATCGGCATCATCGGCACTGGCGCCATTGGGGGTTTCTACGGTCTGCTGCTTGCCCGCGCCGGATTCGATGTGCATTTCCTCTTGCGCAGTGAGTATGAAACCGTCAGCCGCCAGGGGCTGCGCTTGTCCAGTGTCGTTCACGGCGAGTTGGCGCTGCACCCGGTGAATGCATACCGGCATGCAGCGGCGATGCCCTCATGCGATTGGTTGCTGGTGGGGGCAAAGACCACCAGCAATGCCGAGCTGGCACCGCTGATCAGCCAGGTTGCCGTACCAGGTGCCAAGGTGGTGCTGTTGCAGAATGGCCTTGGGGTGGAGGAGACGTTGCGCCCCCTGCTGCCCGAGCACCTCAATCTGCTGGGCGGGCTCTGTTACATCTGCGCCCACCGCGAGGGTCCGGGTCATGTGGTGCATCAGTCTCTCGGTGCCGTGAACCTTGGCTACCACAGTGGCCCTGCTACCGAAGCTGCCGAGCGCATGGCGATTCTCGAGGAGGGAGTGGGTTTCTTCAGGGCCGTCGGGCTGGACTCTGCCGCCATGCCCAGTCTTGAGCAGGCGCGCTGGCAGAAGCTCGTGTGGAACGTTCCTTATAACGGACTTTCCGTTCTGCTCAATGCGGGGACCACCGCGCTGATGGCCAATCCGGACAGCCGCGCACTGATCCAGGCACTGATGCAGGAAGTGGTGGAGGGCGCCGTGGCCTGCGGGTATACCCTGCCGGAGGGCTTTGCCGGCAAGCTGCTGGCATCGACGGACCGCATGCCTGACTACCTGCCCAGCATGTATCACGACCACGTGCAGCAGCGGCCTCTTGAACTCGAGGCCATTTATGCGGCTCCTCTGGCCGCCGCAGGAGCAGCGGGGTGTGACCTGCCGCGAATCCGGGCGCTTTACCAGGCGCTGCGTTTCATCGATATGCGCAACCGTGAGAAGTGAGTGGCGAGGATGAGCGCGCTGAACGACAAGCTGGTGCTGGCGATTTCCTCCCGGGCGCTCTTCGACCTGGATGAGAGTCATCGCGTCTATGAGTCGGAAGGGATCGAAGCCTATCGCCAGTATCAGATCGAGCACGAGGACGAACTGCTGGAGCCGGGTGATGCCTTTCCCCTGGTACACAAGTTGCTGGCCCTCAATGAGCAGCTCGCCCAGGCGCGCGTGGAGGTGATCTTGGTCTCGCGCAACAGCGCGGACACCGGCCTGCGGGCGTTCAACTCGATCCAGAAGCACGGCCTGGCAATCTCTCGCGCAGCCTTTTCCGGTGGTCGCAGCCCCGGACCTTACCTGAAAGCGTTCGGCTGCCACCTGTTCCTCTCTACCCATGTGGAGGACGTCCGGGTGGCGTTGCAGGCGGGCTTCGCGGCGGCGACCATTCTCCCCGGCGCACCTCGCAGGGCGTCCAGCAGCGAGTTGCGCATCGCTTTCGATGGCGACGCTGTGCTGTTTGCCGATGACGCCGAACGTGTCTACCAGTCCGGCGGGCTGGCTGCATTCCAGGCCCATGAGCGTGAGGCAGCGTTGAGGCCGCTGGACGGTGGACCGTTCAAACCCTTCCTCTCGGCACTTAACCAGTTGCAGCGCGAATTGCCCGTGGATGGGTGCCCGATTCGAACCGCGTTGGTGACCGCGCGCTCTGCTCCGGCCCATGAGCGAGTGATCCGCACCCTGCGTGATTGGGATATTCGCCTGGACGAGTCGTTCTTCCTCGGGGGGCTCGAGAAGTCCGCTATTCTCGATGCCTTTGGCGCCGATGTATTCTTCGACGACCAGGCCGGCCATTGCGAGAAAGCCCGCGAAGTGGTCGCCACCGGGCATGTACCGCATGGCGTGAGCAACGAGCCGAAGATC
The DNA here is from genome assembly GCF_001728945.1 of Pseudomonas sp. ENNP23. Taxonomy (NCBI): domain Bacteria; kingdom Pseudomonadati; phylum Pseudomonadota; class Gammaproteobacteria; order Pseudomonadales; family Pseudomonadaceae; genus Pseudomonas; species Pseudomonas sp. ENNP23. Next base: position 36,083 of record NZ_LYSP01000028.1, on the reverse strand, counting down.
TGACTAAGCTGATGCGAGGCCCGCCAAGCAGGCAGTAGGAGGCCTCATGATTCGCTCGATCCTCTATGCGACCGACCTCGGGTTGTATTCGCCTTATGTCCTTCAACACGCCCTTTCCCTTGCCAAGGCCCACAAGGCTGAACTCTACGTCGTACATGCAGTGGAGCCCCTCGGGCTGTTCGCCGAATCCGTCCTGCAGACGTACCTGGATGAGGCGCTGTTGAAGGAACTGCGTGCCCAGGGCCTGGGTACGGTGATGGCCAGCATCGAGCAGCGTGTACTCGAAGGCTTTCGCGACGAGATCGGTGATGCGGAGAACGAACTGAGCCTGATCAAGACCGTCCGGGTAGTGCAGGGGGACCCGCCACAGATGATTCTGGAAGAGGCTCAGAAACTTGGGGTCGATCTGCTGGTCGTAGGCAGTCACAGTCACGGTGCTGCGCTTGAAACGCCGCTGGGGCGCACGGCCTCCCGGCTGGTGCAGCTTTCCGAAGTGCCGGTCTATCTGGTGCCTATGCTCCAGCACCGTGGGCGGGGCGAGTTCTGAGACGCCGACGAAAGAGCGTGCAGGAAATAAAAAAACGTCTAGTTTTAAGCCTCAAACCATTAATATGGTTATAAAAGGTCACTGACCACTCACGCGTCGCCATCTGCTCCGAGGGACATCTATGAAGCTTCAGCAACTGCGCTACATCTGGGAGGTGGCGCACCACGACCTGAACGTGTCAGCCACCGCGCAGAGCCTCTATACCTCGCAGCCGGGCATCAGCAAGCAGATCCGCCTGCTCGAAGATGAGCTGGGGGTCGAGGTCTTCGCTCGTAGCGGCAAGCACCTGACCCGCGTGACGCCTGCCGGGGAACGAATCATCAACACGGCCGGCGAGATCCTTCGCAAGGTCGAAAGCATCAAGCAGATCGCTCAGGAGTTCTCAAACGAGAAGAAGGGCACCCTCTCCATCGCCACCACCCACACCCAGGCGCGCTATGCGTTGCCATCGGTGATCAGCAGTTTCATCCGCCAGTATCCCGACGTGTCCCTGCACATGCACCAGGGCACCCCGATGCAGATCGCCGAGATGGCCGCTGATGGGACCGTTGACTTCGCTATTGCCACCGAAGCGCTGGAGCTGTTCGGCGACTTGGTGATGATGCCCTGCTACCGCTGGAACCGTTGCGTGATCGTGCCCCAGGGGCACCCCCTGGCCAAGCTGCCGAAGCTCACCCTGGAAGCCTTGGCGGAGCACCCCATCGTCACCTATGTGTTCGGTTTCACCGGGCGCTCCAAGCTGGATGAGGCCTTCAGCCACCGTGGGCTCACACCGAAGGTGGTGTTCACTGCGGCTGATGCTGACGTGATCAAGACCTACGTGCGGTTGGGCCTTGGGGTCGGCATCGTGGCGAAGATGGCAGTCGATGCCAAGCTGGACAGCGACCTGGTGGTACTGGATGCCAGCGAACTGTTCGAGTCCAGCGTGACCAAGATCGGCTTTCGCCGCGGCACGTTCCTGCGGGGCTTCATGTGCGACTTCATCGAGAAGTTCGCCCCCCACCTGACCCGCGACATGCTCGCCAAGGCTGTGCAGTGCCACAACAAGGTGGAACTGGACGAGCTGTTCCAGGGCGTGCAGCTTCCCACCTACTGATTGCCTCCCTTCAACGAACACGCCCGGCAATCTCCGGGCGTGTTCGTTTCAGCCTGCCTCCAGAACCTCGTGGAGGAATTCGTGGAAGACGGTGTAGACCCGCTCGCGGCCGTCGTCCGTCCGCACCACGAAGAATGGCGCGCTGTCCACGCCGTAGAGTTGAGCCGCGATCCAGCCCGGGCCCGTAGGGTCACGCTCGTCCGCCACCAGGGTTCGGTCGATGCGCGACAGGCGGTTGCCCCGTTCCAGCAGTCGCATCACATCCTTGCACTTTGCACAGGCCGTTCCATCGGCCAGGACCTTGGTCACCAGTGTGATGCGCATCGTGTCACTCCCGGGCGATCAGGTTGCCCGCGTGCAGCCCGCACTCTTTCTGGGTGGCTTCCTCCCACCACCAGCGGCCTTCGCGTTCGTGCTGGTTGGGCAGCACGGGGCGGGTGCAGGGCTCGCAGCCGATGCTGATGAAGCCGCGCTCGTGCAGCGGGTTGTAAGGGACCTCCAGCATGCGGATATAGGCCCAGACCTCTTCGCTGCTCATCTGTGCCAGGGGGTTGAACTTGTAGAGAGGTTTATCCGGCGTGGAGAAGGCGCCGTCCACTTCCACGGCAGCCACCTTGCTGCGGGTGCCGGGGCTCTGGTCGCGGCGTTGGCCGGTGGCCCAGGCGCTGACGCCCGATAGCTTGCGTCGCAGCGGCTCGATCTTGCGGATGCCGCAGCACTCCTCGTGGCCGTCCTTGTAGAAGCTGAACAGACCCTTCTCACGGACGAAAGGCTCCAGCCTGGCAGCGTCGGGGGAGAGCACCTCGATGGCGATGTCGTAGTGCTCACGGACCTTGTCGATGAAACGATAGGTTTCCGGGTGCAGGCGGCCGGTATCCAAGCTGAATACCTTCACGTTCTTGTTCAGCTTCCAGGCCATGTCCACCAGCACCACGTCTTCGGCGCCGCTGAACGAGATCCACAGGTCGTCGCCGAACTGCTCGAAGGCGAACTTGAGGATTTCCTGGGGGGATTTGCTGGCGTAGGACGCAGCAATATCGGTGACGTCGAAGGGGTGGCTCATCAGGCGGACTTCCTACTGGCTGCGGCGCTACGCGCTCTGTGGCGGCGGATGGTAGCAAAAGCCATTTATGCGCCTAAATAACCATACGGAAGGTGGACTGCCTGTTTCGGATATAAGGCGTCGCGTTGCGTGCCCGGCGAGGGAAAGGCTAGAGTGCCGCCTCCTTTACAAGCCAATAACGGGGAAATGCTCGTGGAAATCGCCTGTCTCGACCTTGAAGGTGTGCTGGTTCCTGAAATCTGGATCGCCTTCGCCGAAAAAACCGGAATCGAAGCGCTCAAGGCCACCACCCGCGACATCCCCGACTACGACGTTCTGATGAAACAGCGCCTGCGCATCCTCGACGAGCACGGCCTGAAGCTGTCCGACATCCAGGAAGTGATCGCCACCCTCAAGCCGCTGGACGGCGCGGTGGAGTTCGTCGACTGGCTGCGTGAGCGCTTCCAGGTGGTCATCCTTTCAGACACCTTCTACGAGTTCTCCCAGCCGCTGATGCGCCAACTGGGCTTCCCGACCTTGCTGTGCCACCGCCTCATCACCGACGAGACCGACCGCGTCGTCGGCTACCAGCTGCGCCAGAAGGACCCGAAGCGTCAGTCCGTGATTGCCTTCAAGAGCCTCTATTACCGCGTGATCGCCGCCGGCGACTCGTACAACGACACCACCATGCTCAGCGAGGCCCATGCCGGTATCCTCTTCCACGCCCCGGACAACGTCATCCGCGAGTTCCCGCAGTTCCCGGCCGTGCACACCTACGAGGACCTCAAGCGCGAGTTCCTCAAGGCGTCCAACCGCCCGCTGAGCCTCTGAGCCCAGCCATGAAAAAGCCCGCGCAAGCGGGCTTTTCTGTCTCTGGCCCCTGGCCTACAGCGCTTCCAGGGTACGCAGCAGGACCTGAACCTTGGTGATCGACTCGCGGTACTCCGCCTCCCAGTCCGAGTCGGCCACGATGCCGCCGCCGCCCCAGCAGCTTGCCTGGCCGTCCTTCACCAGCAGGGTGCGGATGGCGATGGAGCTGTCCATCTCCCCCCGCACGTCCAGGTACAGCAGCGAGCCGCAGTAGATCGAGCGGCGTGTCGGCTCCAGCTCGTCGATGATCTCCATCGCGCGGATTTTCGGCGCTCCGGTGATGGAGCCGCCGGGGAAGCTGCCTGCCAGCAAGTCCAGCGCGTCCTTGCCCTCGGCCAGCTCGCCGCGAACAGCACTGACCAGGTGATGCACGTTGGGGTAGCTCTCCAGCGCGAACAGCTCCGGCACCCTCACGCTGCCGATGCGGCAGCTGCGCCCGAGGTCGTTGCGCAGGAGGTCGACGATCATCAGGTTCTCGGCGCGGTCCTTCGGGCTGCAGAGCAGGTCGTCGGCGTGCGCCTGATCCTCGTCCGGGGTCAGGCCGCGCGGGCGCGTGCCCTTGATCGGGCGGGTCTCCACCTGGCCTTGGCTCAGGCGGATGAAGCGCTCGGGGGACAGGCTGACGATCGCGCCGGCTTCCAGCGCCAGGTAGCCCGAGAAGGGCGTCGGACAGGCACCGCGCAATGACAGGTAGGCACCCCAGGGGTCGCCGTCGCAGGGGGCCTGGAAGCGTTGGGTGAAGTTCACCTGGTAGCAGTCCCCGGCACGAATGTAGGCCAGGATGCGTTCGATGCCCCGACGGTAATCCGCCTCGCTGATGCTGGCCGCGAACGGTGCCTTGAGGCGGAAGGCGCCCGCTGGCTGCGCTGTCGGCTCGCTCAGCAACTGGATCAGCCGAGTGCGCTCGTCATCGGCCACCGCGGGGTGGAAGACCAATTGGCTGGTGCGCCGCTCATGGTCGCTCACCAACGCCCAGGCATACAGGCCCAATCGGGCGTCAGGCAGCCCCAGGTCATCCCGAGCCTGTGCGGGAAGGCACTCCAGGCGGCGACCGAAGTCATAGGCGAAATAACCGATCAATCCGCCCGTGAATGGCAGCTCCACGCCGTCCGGCGCCTCGCAGCGCCCCAGTTGGTGCAGCGCCGCGCGGAGGCGGTCAGCGAAGTCGTTGGCCGATTCGTCGGTACCTGGCGCAAGTTCTGCCAATGGCCAGGCGCTGAATAGGTCATAGCGTCCACGGCTGGCGCCGGGTCGCCCTGCATCCAGCAGCACCGCCCCGGGTGCATGGCGGATGTGCGAGAAGCGCATTCCCGGATCTTCGTGATAGGGCAGGGGGTGTACGAGACAGTTGGGCATAGGACAAGGCAAGCAGGGCGACAGCGGATTCTAGGGAAACTCTGAAAAAGTTCCAATTTTGCCTCGCTGCCGTTTCGGGCAGTGCATGCTTGCCAGGGTGAAACGGACTTTTTCAAGACCGCCCCAGGTACGGCTGTAGAGTCGATGCTAGAGCGATTTCCCAAGTTTACGCAGGAAATGCATTCTGATAATTATGGACAGGTCCCGCGGGGGGAACCCCCCGTCCCACAATGATAAAGACACAGGGATACAGGCCGTGGATGCAGTTCTCGACCCCGCTGCCGGCAGTTTCTTGCGCTCGCAAACGATGACGCCCCGGGCGTCTGCCGGCTATTTGCCACGACCGCAGATCCAGGCGGCCATGGCGGCATACCCACAAGCTCGATTGCTGCTGTTCTCGGCTCCGGCCGGTTTCGGCAAGAGCACTGCCCTGGCCTCGCTTGCCGAACAACGTCGGCAGGCCAGCAGCGCCGTGGCCTGGCTTTCGCTGGGCAGTGAGGACGACGATCCCGCGCGTTTCTTCCTGAAGCTCAGCCATGCGCTGGACGAGGCCGTGCCCGGCCTGGCCGATCCTGCCCGCGCCTTCCTGCAGAACACCATGCAAGTGCCCGTCGCAGCGGTGCTGGAGAGCCTGCTGGTGGGGCTTTCCGCCCTCGACCAGCCGCTGCTGCTGGTGCTGGACGACCTGCACCTGGTCACCGATGCCGAAATTTTCAACGCCCTGAGTCGATTGGTGAAGCTGGCGCCACCGGGTTTCAGCCTGGCCATTGGCAGCCGCTCCCTGCCGCCGATGAACCTGGCCACCCTGCGGGCCAAGGGCTGGCTGCTGGAGGTGGGGCTGGACGAATTGCGCCTGACCGAGGACGAAACCCGCGCCTACCTTGAGCGCAGTGGCATCGTGTTGGACGACGCCACCCTGTCCGCACTGCACCAGCGCACCGAGGGCTGGATGATCGGCGTGCACCTGGCCAGCCTTTGGCTGCGCCACCAGCCCCAGGCCGCCGAGCAGGTGCAGACCCTGGGTGCCGACCAGGCCGCCGTGGGTGACTACCTGCTCACCTCCGTATTCGAACAACTGCCCGCCGACCTGCAGGAAGCCCTGCTGGCCCTGGGCATCGCCAGCCAGCTCAGTGGCGACCTGGCCAATGCCCTCACCGGGCGCAGCGATGGCCAGGCCCTGCTGGAGCGGCTGGAGACCATGCAGCTGTTCCTCCTGCCCCTGGATCGCGAGCGCCAGTGGTACCGTTTCCACCACCTGTTCGCCGACTTCCTCCGGGGCCGGTTGCGCGCCCGTGACCCGGACCGTTTCCAGCAGTTGCACTTCAACGCCAGCCTGTGGTTCACCAACCACCACATGCAGAACCTCGCCATCGAGCACGCCTGCCTGGCCGAGGACCCGGAGATGCTCGCGGCCCTGGTGGACGGTTGCGGCCTGGAACTGATCAACCGCGGCCAGCTCAACCAGATCTACTGCTGGCGCCAGCAGGTGCCGGACGACATCGCCGCGCGCTACCCCACCCTGGTACTGGCCGACGTGTGGAACCGCGCCACCGAACTGGCGCTGCCCGAAGCCAACCAGATGCTCGACGACCTGCTCGCCCGCTGGGGCGGGGAGGGCGGCCAGGCTCCCGTCAGTGACAAGTACCTGGCAGCGCTTGCGGTCAAGGCCGCCATCGCCTTGCAGAAAGACGACCTCGACCTGTGCGTGACCCTGGCACGCAAGGTCGAAGGCCACCTGGGGCAGAACGAAGCCTTCCTCGAAGTGGCCATGCTGGTCATCGGCGCCCTGGCGCTGTCGACCCTTGCCCAGCCCGACCACGCTCGCCGCTTGCTGGCCCTGGCCCAGCAGCGCAACCACTTCCTCGAAGGGCGCTACCTCGACATGCAACTGGGCAACGTCGAGGTGCTGCTCGCCCTGGAGCAGGGCCAGGTCAAACAGGCGCAGCTTCTCCACGAACAGATGCGCGCGCGCCTGGTGCCGCTGTTCGACGAACGCTCCCGCGCCCTGGCCTTGCTCGCCATCATCGAAGCGCTTATCGCCTACCACCAGGGCCGGCTGGACGGCCTGGAGGAGCGCCTGCGCTGGGCCCTCGGGCATGTCGACGTGATCAAACCGATCGATATCTACGCCCAGGGCATGCTGTTCCTCGCCCGCGTCCAGCGCATGCAGGACCGCTCCAAGGAGGCCCAGGCCACCCTGGTGCTGATGCAGAACCTCGCCGCCCGCAACCAGTCCTGGCGCTTCTACGCCCAGGCGGTGGCCGACGAGGTGACACTGATCCTCCAGGAGCCGGCCACCGACCGTATCAAGCGTGCCGAGCAGCGCCTCAAGGCCGTGGACTGGGACAAGCTCGCCGCCGACTACGTCCGTCGCGGCTTCAACCCGGTGCTCTGGACCCAGGGCCTGCTGCGGGTGCGCCTGCAGCAGGCGCGCGGGCACTACAGCGAGGCACTGCACGAGATCAACCAGTTGCGCGCCCAACTGCTGCCCGGCTGGCACGGCCTGCAGCGCTTGCGGCTCGACCTGCTGGCAGCGCTGAGCTACCAGCGCCTCGGCTACCAGGAGCGGGCCCACAGCCTGCTGGTGCAATGCCTGCTGAGTGCCGAGCGCGAAGGCATCCGCAGTCTGTTCGTCGAAGAGGGCGATGCCATCCGCCTGTTGCTGCAACAGTTGGAAGCGGCGGAGCGCCAGCCCTCCCTGCAGGGCTTCATCCGCGAATTGCTGGCCATCTGGCCGGGGCAGGACGTGCGCAAGGCCCAGGACGTGCTGGAGGAGGGGCTGACCGAGCGTGAGCGCGAGGTCGTGCTGCTGGCCGCCGAAGGGCTTTCCAACGAGGAGATCGGCCAGCAGCTCTCGCTGGCCCTGGGGACCGTCAAATGGCACCTGCACAACATCTACGAGAAGCTCAAAGTGCGCAATCGCACCCAGGCCATCCGTCGGGCCCGGGAGCTGGGGTTGTTGCCGTGAACAGCGTCAGCCAGCCGTTCCACCTGCTGCGCACCAAGCTCTACCCGCCGGAGGTCGGCGGTCAGCCGCGCCTGCCGCGCCAGGTGCTGATCGACCGCCTGTGGGAGGCACGTGAGCGCCGCGTGCTGGTGCTCAGCGCGCCGGCCGGCTTTGGCAAGAGCACCGTGCTCAGCCTGTTCCGTGAGGCGTTGCAGCGCGAGGGTGCACGGGTCGCCTGGCTCTCCTGTGACGAGTCGGACAGCGAGCCGCAGCGACTGCTGCAGTACCTGGTGGCGGCCGTCGAGGCGGTGATACCCGGTTTCGGCGCCAACACCGCCGGCCTGCTCTGCGGCGAGGTGAACTGGCCGGTGGAGGCCATCATCGATGCCTTCGTCAGTGACCTGCAGCGCCTGGAGGACGAGCTGTACCTGATGCTCGACGACTTCCACCGCATTCGCCACGCCAGCCTGGAACAGGGCGCTCGCCACCTGGTGGAACGTCTGCCCCGCAACGTGCACCTGATCAGCAGCACCCGCTTCACCCCGCGCAGCCTTTTCGTCGAGAACGAGGCCTTCATGCTCCAGGCCGAGGACCTGCGCCTGTCCCTGGAGGAGACCGAAGTCTACTTCCGCGACGTGCGCCCGCTGGAGCTGAGCCGCAGCGAACTCAAGCAACTGCACGCGCGCACCGAGGGGTGGATCACCGCGCTGCATCTGGCCAGTCTGGCGCTGGCGCGGTATCCGGATCGCGCGGCCTTCCTCGCCAGCCTCAGCGGCACCGAGCGCAACATCGCTGACTACCTGGCCGAGGACGTGGTCAACAGCCTGCCGGTGACCTTGCAGCAGTTCCTCGATCAGACCTCGGTGCTGGACGAGTTCTGCGCCGACCTGTGCAACGCTCTGACCGGCCGGCGCGACGGCCTGGACATGCTGATGCGCCTGCAGCGCGAGCAGCTCTTCGTCATCGCCCTGGACGAGCAGGGCGAGTGGTTCCGCTACCATCACCTGTTCGCCGAGTTCCTCCAGGGGCGCCTGGCGCGACACGGCGACAGCGCGACCCTGCTGCACGCCGCTGCCCGCTGGTGCGAGAGCCATGACCTGCCCGACCGGGCCATCAAGTACGCCCTGAGGGGCCGGGATTTCGCCTTTGCTGCCGAGTTGCTGGAGCGCCAGGGGGCACGGCTCATCGCCGGCAACCGGGTCTACGGCATCCTCTCCATGCTCAAGGACGTGCCGGCGGAGGTGATCCGCGAGCACCCGGTGTTCCAGATCTTCTACGCCTGGCAACTGGCCTTCGAGCAGAAGTTCGCCGAGTCCGAGGCCCTTATCGAAGAAGTGAGCACGCGCCTGCTGCAAGGGCGTGGCAAGGTCATCCACTTCGGCCTCGGCGAGCTGCTGGCCGCGTCCCAGGTGCTCAAGGCCCTGGTGCTGCTCTACCAGGACAAGCTGGAAGCCTGCCTCAAGGTGGCCCGCCAGTGGCTGGCCATGGTGCCGGACAACCAGCCGGTGTTCCGCGCCAGCCTCGCCTGCGTGCAGGCGGCGGCCTATGCACTGCTGGGGGAATTCGGTGATGCCGCCGGCTCCATTGCCGCGGCGCGGGAGTGCCTGCGCATGGTGGACAGCGAGTACCTGCACGTCATGACCAGCCTGATCGAATCGCTGATCTGCAAGGAGAGTGGCGAGCTGGAGCGTGGGCGCTCCATCGCCGAAGTCGCCCGGGGCCGTGTCGAGCGCGTGTTCGGCCGCCGTAGCCGGGTCGGCGGGCCGCTGGTGCTGGCCTATGCCGACCTGCTCTACGAACAGGACCGCCACGCCGCCGTGCTGGCCGAACTACCCCTGGCCACCACCTGGCGTGACGTGGCCACGCCGGTGGAACTGATCAGTCGTGGCCAACTGGTGATGGCGCGAGCAAGGTTCTTCGCCGGCGAATCCGAGCTGGCTCTCAATCAACTGGACGACTGGCTCTCCGGGCTCCAGGGTCCTGGCTACGAGCGGGTCTTCGCCCATGGCATGAGCTGCAAGGTGCAGTTCCTGCTCTGGCTGCGCCGGCCCAACGAGGCAGAGCGGGTGTGCCTGCAGTTGGAGCGCCACCTGGCACCTTTGTCCCAGGCGCGTTATGCCGACGCCCATACGGTGCTGGCCCTCTCCCAGGCCCGGCTCGCCCTCAGTGAGCGTCGGCCGGAAAAGGCCCAGTCCGTGCTGGAGGCCTGTCTGGCGCGGCAGGGCGCGGAACACCAGCGTGACCGCCGCCTGCGCCTGTCGCTGTTACTTTCCGTGGCGTACTGGCGCAAGGGTAACAGCGACAAGGCATTCGCCCTGTTCCAGCCGGTGCTGGAGGAGGCCTGGAACCGCGGCTACCGCCGTCTGTTCCAGGACGACGCGCTCTGGTTGCTGCCGTTGTGGGAGGCCTGGCGTGCTGCCGATCCCAAGCGCGCCGGGGTCTGGCAGGGTTTGGCCGATAACCTGAGCGAGCAGTGCCGTCGCCTCAACGTCGATCCGGAGACCTTCGACGACAACCAGGACATCAGCCACCGGGAGCGGGAGATCCTCCGTTTCGTGGCGGCCGGCTTGTCCAACCGTGACATCGCCCAGGCGGTTCACCTCTCAGAAGCCACCATCAAGTGGCATCTGCACAACCTGTTCGCCAAGTTGGGTGTGCGCAGCCGCACTCAGGCGGTGCTCAAGGGCAAGAGCCTGGGCCTGCTCAGTGAGGCCTGATGTGATTAATGCGGTAGGACTCGCCATGCTCCATCCCTTGGATGGGCTGGCAGCCGAGCAGGCGCTCGGTAACGTGGAATCAGGTCGGGGCGCCCTGCGTGCTCCGAGTCCGAAGCGGGAGCGCATAGGGAAGCAGCGCCTGCAACGGAGGTCGGCCAGGCCGATCCAACTGTCGCCGATGAGGAGGTAGGCGGCAGGCCCCCGGGGCAACCCACCTGTGAGAATCTTGGAGATAAAAACAATGAAAAGCTTCAAACAACTGGCTCTCGCCGCTGCTGTGCTCGCTGCTCCGTTCATGGCCCAGGCTGATTTGAAAGCCATGGATGACTCAGCCCTTTCGGGCGTCACCGGTCAGGATGGGATCAGCATCTCCGGTAACTTCAACGGCACCATCGGCAGCGTCGTCTACACCGACAAGGAAGGCTCCGCTTCCGGCAGCCTGCGCCTGGACACCATCGCCTTCACCGGTTTCAACATCTCCGACAGCGCCCCGATCCTGGTCGACGTGATCGACGGCGGTGCCAGCGGCAACGACAAGCTGCAGATTACCCTGCCGACCATCACCGGTCAGCTCAGCGTCGGCGCCATCCGCATGGGTGATGCCACCGCTGCCAGCATCGGCTCCCTGGCCGTCAACGACATGAACCTGGCCGGCACCACCATCAAGGTCTGGGGTCACTGATCCGCGCGTTCGACCTGTAGTCCGGAAGGTCCCGCCGAGCCCCGTCGGCGGGACCTTCCTCATCGCAAGTCCTGATTCGGAACGGCAATGATCGAGATACTGGTTGGCAGCCTGTTGGGCCTGTTCGGCTTCACCCAGGCCGTGGACACCAAGCCGCAGCCCCAGGGTTCCGTGAACCTGACGCAGTCGCTCGCGCCCAACGGCCCTTACCGGGAGACCGTGAACATCGAGCCGATGAGTCAGTTGCAGTTCCGCAATGTGATCCGCCAGGCCTACGACTACAGCTGTGGCTCAGCCGCATTGACCAGCCTGCTGGACTACTACTTGGGGCGTAACCTGCAGGAACGCCAGGTGATGGAAGGGCTGCTGCGCTATGGCGAGGCGGACAAGATCGTCGAGCGGCGTGGCTTCTCCCTGCTGGACATGAAGCGCTTCGTCACCGCCCTGGGCTACAAGAGCGGCGGTTTTCGCGCTGAATTCGAGGACCTCGACAAGCTGGAGCACCCGGCGCTGGTCCCGATCCACTACGGCGGCTTCAAGCATTTCGTGGTGGTGCGCGATGTCTACAACGATCACGTGTTCGTCGCTGACCCTGCCCTGGGGAACATCAGCTTCACCCGCACCCGATTCGAAGAGGTGTGGGACCAGAACGTGCTGTTCGTGATCTACCCGACCGGTGCGGAACCGCGTAACGCGATGGCCCTGACCGAGCGCGACCTGCGCCTGGTGGATGACAGGACCATCAGCCTCCTGGCGTTCCAGCAGTTTCCGCAGATCACCAAGTTCACCGAAAACCAGTTGGATGAGTTGGGCTCGGGAGGCGATATCCGTTACTACCGACGCAAGTGAGCGTGCCGTCGGCAGGCCATCCCGGCCAGTAAAAAGAAGAACCCGCATAAGTTAGAAAAATAACCAGGGGACCGTGCCATGGGAGTGAGGGGTTACGCATGGCTGGCCATGCTGGCGCTGGGCGCCTGCGGGCCGCTGTGGGCCGAGGAGAACTCGGTGGACGAGGCGCGTGAGGCGCTGAGCAAAAAGGACGGTGACGCCGACAGCGCCAAGGCGCTGGAGCAGGTGTTCCAGGCATCGGAGAAGAGCTACACGCTGCTGAAGAAGGGTGAGCGCACGCTCACCTACGGCTTCGACTACTCGCTGACCCGTGATGTGCAGATCGAGCAGGTGCGCACCGGGAGCAACGTGTACAGCGTGATCCCGCGCAGCGAGGCCCAGCACACCTTCACCAACTCCTTCACCTTCGACTACGGCGTCTGGGACAACCTCACCTTCAGCGTGCGGCTGCCCTTCATCGCCAAGTACGACACCGAGCGCGACCTGAATGTCTACAGCCTGGGCGATGTGTCCGCCAGCCTGCGCTGGCAGCCCTGGTCGGCCACCCGCGGCAAGCCGGTCACCACGCTGTTCGCCACCTTCGGCCTGCCTACCGGCCAGAGCCCCTACGACATCAACCGCGAGTCGGACCTCTCCACCGGCAACGGCTACTACAGCCTGGGCGTGGGGGCCAACACCTCCTACGTGATCGACCCGGTCGTGCTGTTCGGCTCGGTCGGTTACACCTACAACATGCCGGTGCACAACATCCACCAGAACGTTGGCGGACGTGAGCTGGTGGACGTGGACCCGGGCGGCACCCTGTCCATGAGCATGGGGTTCGCCTACGCGCTGTCCTATGACGTCTCCCTGGCCACCTCCTACCAGATGGCCTACAACACGCGCCCCACCTACACCTTCTCCGACGGCAACAAGGCCGAAGGCAGCGAACAGACCAGCGCGATCATGAACTTCTCGCTCGGCCTGCGAACCTCGCCGGACTACATCGTCAACGTCAACGCCGGCTTCGGCATGACCGAGGACTCCCCGGACGTGATGCTCGGGTTCTCCGTTCCCCTGGACATCAAAGGCCTGAAGGCCCAGTAACCGGCGAGGCGACGACATGACGATGCGTATTTCGCCGCTGGCCTTGGCGCTGGCGGGGGTGGGGCTCGGTTGGGCGGGGGGCGCACAGGCGCAGTTGGCCAACGACCTGACCATCGGCAACCCCAAGGCCATGGCCATGGCCAATGCCGTGACCGCCGACTCCACTGGGATCGATGCGGTGCACTACAACCCGGCGGCCCTGGTCAAACTCAAGGGCCGCCAGACCACGGTGAAGATGATCGCCGGGGTGATGGACATCCGCGCCAAGTTCGATGCGCCCGCCGACTACGGCTTCTTCGGCTACAAGAACGACAGCGTGGCCGGTGCCAACAGCCGCACCCTCACACCGGCCATGTACCTGCCCGGCATGGGCGGCATGACCGACATGCCGCTGCTGGCAGCCCCGCTGGCGGGGCTGTCGATCAACCCGCCGGGCTCCAAGTTCACCTTCGCCACCAACGTCTACGCGCCCATGGCGCTGGGCTACTCGCGGGATTCGGACAGCGATCCGGCGCGCTTCCAGGGGCGCCAGGTGGCGATCCAGCGCATCACCTATTTCTCGCCCTCACTGGGCTACCAGGTGAACGACGAGCTGGCCCTGGGGCTGTCGGTGGGGTTCTCCCACCAGGCGATGGCGCTCAACCAGGACTTTCGCGCACCGGGGATGCTCACCGGCTTGGCTGCCCTGGCTCACGACACCATCTGCCCAGGGATGGGCACGATCATCGGTCCGATCCTGAACGTCTGCGGCGGACGCATCGGCCCCTTCGACTCGCTCGCCAACCTGGACCTGGACATGCAGGAGTCGCTGTCGCCCACCTGGAACATCGGCGTGCTCTGGGAGCCCACCGACTGGTTCGCCTGGGGCGCCACCTACCAGAGCGAGGCCCGCATGCACCTGCAGGGCAAGTACCGGGTGGACTACTCCAGGGAGTGGCAAGGGTTCTGGAGCGGCTTCCAGTCGGCGGTATTCGGCCAGATCCTCAGCCCGCTGTTCCCGTATGGGCGTACCGACGAGGAGAGCGGCAACGCCACGCTGACCATGACCTACCCGGACAATTTCTCCACCGGGATCAAGATCAAGCCGTTCGAGCGCTGGCAGTTCAACTTCGACCTGAAGTGGTCCGGCTACAGCGACTGGAACGAGTTCGAGATTGAATTCGACCGTGAGCTGGACATGCTGCGCATCGCCAAGACCTTCGGTGGCGGCAAGGCCACCGCCACCAGCATCACCCTGGACCGCGGCTACCGCGACACCTGGAGCTGGGCGGTGGGGGCGCAGTACGACGTGACTGACCGCCTGGCCTTGCGCGCCGGCTACGAGTTCCGTCCCTCGGCCATTCCGGACGACAAGGCCGACGTGCTGGCGCCCATTGGCGACGCCCACCTCTACGGGCTCGGCCTGGGCTACCGCTGGGACAAGGACACCAGCATCGACCTGGGCGTTAATTACTTCGTCACTTCGCAGAAGACCATGGCCGGGGAGAGCTGCAACATGAACTGCGATGGCCTGGACAAGATGGTCTACAACCCCTACGCCGGGATGAACGTGGAAACCTCGGTCAAGGCGTTGATCATGGCATTCACCTACACGACGACCTTCTGATGAAGACGCTCATTTCCGTCCTGCTCGCCCTCTCCATCCTGCCGACGGTACAGGCCAGCGGCGGGCGCTACCTGACCTGGATCGACGACAACGGCCGCGTGCACAACAGCTTCGTCGACGACCGCTACAGCCAGCAGCAGCAGGAGGCGGCCCGGCGCGTCAGCCGCAGCGATCTGGAGCGGCTGAAGGAGCAGGGTGCGGCCGGCTGGGGCGCGGCCGGTGGCGAGCAGAAGCGTCGCTATTTCACCTGGGTGGATGCCAGCGGCAACCTGCAGAACAGCTTCTACGCCGCCGGCCAGGTGCCGGCGGGCCAGCGTGACTACCTGCTGCCCAGCGGGCATCGCGCGGGCGAGTACATCGATGCCGACGTGCTGGAAGGGCGCGGTTACTCCCGCCCGGAGAACGGCACCGGTTACTACACCTGGGTGGACGACCAGGGGCGCACCCACAACTCCCCGGTGCCGCCGAAGGACGGCACCAGGGCGGTGGCCAGCGTCGGCCAGCCAGTGGCTTACACCGAGAGCCGTGAGGTGGTGTTCGAGCGCAAGGCGCCGATCCTTCCCGCTCTGGACGGCCAACCCAGCGAAGCCATGAAGGCTCTGCTGGAAGGCAGCGAGGAGCGCAGCCGCGTGCTCTACCAGGAGCTGGTGGAGCAGTGCTGTGGCCAGTTGTCCGATTCGGCCTTCACCGAACTGTCCGCCGAGGAGCCGCGTTACGAGGAGCTGAACCGCTTCTCGCCGAGCTTCACCTTCCCCATGGGGCGCAGCTACTACGCCGCCGTGCGCCTGCCGCGCTCGGGGCGGGAGTACGGCTTGCGCATCCGCAGCTTCGCCAATCGCCAGGTGGTCTACCCGTCGATCCTCTTCCTCGACGAGGCCAAGCGGCCGACCCGACTGGTGAGCGACGCGGTGTACCAGCTCCACGGCGAGACCTGGTACCGCTACGCCTACATCGAGGGCACCGTGCAGGTCCGCGCCAACCAGGGCGAGCGCTATGCGCTGTTGCTCACTACCGACGAAGACCGCGCGGTGAAGACCCTGGACAACAAACCCTACAAGCGCCCACTGCAGGACCTCGCCCTGAGCGAGACCGGCATGCAGGTGCATGAGCATTCGGATGAGGGGGCGTTCGAGCTGGCTATCTTGCGGTAACGTCGGGCTGCTCTGTCGCCTGGCGACCTGCCATGAAAAAGCCCGGCATCGAGCCGGGCTTCTTCATGGGGGAGGACGGGTCAGACTTCCGACGGCCGTACGTTGCCGAACAGTGCCTGGGAGAAGCGCACGCGCTCTTCCGGGGACTCCTGGATGCCCTTGGCCTTCAGCTCTTCGAGGCGGGCCTCGACGGCGTGGGCACGGTGGGTCAGGCCGCAGTCGTTGGCGATCTGGATGTTCAGGCCCGGACGGGCGTTGAGTTCCAGGATCAGCGGGCCCTTGTCCACGTCCAGCACCATGTCCACACCGATGTAGCCCAGCCCGCACAGCTCGTAGCAACCGGCCGCCAGCTTCATGAAGCCGTCCCAGTTGGGCAGCTGCACGCCGTCCACTGCGTTGGTGGTGTCCGGGTGCTTGGCGATCTTGTTGTTCAGCCAGGTGCCGCGCAGGGTGATGCCGGTGGCGAGGTCGACGCCCACGCCGATGGCGCCCTGGTGCAGGTTGGCCTTGCCGCTGGACTGGCGGGTGGGCAGGCGCAGCATGGCCATCACCGGGTAGCCCATCAGCACGATGATGCGGATGTCCGGCACGCCTTCGTAGCTGATGCTCTTGAAGATCGGGTCCGGGGTCACGCGGTACTCGATCAGCGCGCGGTCGCGGTGCCCGCCGAGGGAGTAGAGGCCGGTGAGGATCGAGGAGATCTGATGCTCGATCTCCTCGTGACTGATGATCTTGCCGGAGACGGTCTTGTAGCGGCCTTCGAAGCGGTCGGCGATCACCAGGATGCCGTCGCCGCCGGCGCCTTGCGCCGGCTTGATCACGAAGTCGTTACGCTCGCCGATGATCTCGTCGAGCTTGTCGATCTCCTTCTCGGTGGAAATGATCCCGTACATCTCGGGTACGTGGATCCCCGCCTCGATGGCGCGCTGCTTGGTGATGATCTTGTCGTCGACGATCGGGTACAGGTGCCGCTTGTTGTACTTCAGCACGTAGTCCGCGTTGCGTCGGTTGATGCCCATGATCCCTTTGGCTTCAAGGGCTTTCCACGTCTTGATCAGGCCGAACATGGGCTCAGTCCTTCACGAAGGCTTTGAAGCGGAACAGTTCGGTCAGGCGGTAGCCGCGGTAGCGACCCATCGCCAGCATGAAGCCCACCAGAATCAGCAGCACGGCCGGGAAGGTGAAGATGAAGTAGGTCAGCTCCGGCACGGTCATCAGCAGGTGCGCCAGGGTGGCGGCGAACAGCGTACCGATGGCGACCTTGAAGGCATGGCCACCGCCGCGCTCTTCCCAGGTGATGGACAGGCGTTCGATGGTCATGGTCAGGATCACCATCGGGAACAGGGCGACGGACAGGCCGCGCTCCAGGCCGAGCTTGTGGCTGAGCAGGCTGATCACCGCGATGAGGATCACCACGAACGTCAGTACCACCGACAGGCGCGGCAGCATCTGCAGCTTGAGGTGCTCCAGGTAGGAGCGCAGCGACAGGCCAAGCGCCGTGATGATGGTGAACAGGGCGATGCCGAAGCCCAGTTGGGTCTCGCGGAAGGCCAGGGCGATCAGCACCGGGGTGAAGGTGCCGAGGGTCTGCAGGCCGCCGAGGTTGCGCAGGATGAGGATCACCAGCACACCGATCGGGATCATGATCATGATCTGGTAGGTCTGCTGGGTCTGCAGCGGCAGGCCGTAGAGGGAGTATTCGAGGAAGTCGGCGTCGGTGTTCTCGTCGGTCAGCTTGGCCAGGCGGATGGCGTTCATCTCGCTGTTGTTCAGGCTGAAGGTCACCTGGGCCTTCTTGCCGCCGTCGACGGTGATCAGCGGCTCGTCGCCGGTCCACCACACCAGGCGATCACCCGGCAGGCCCTGCTGGCCGGTCTCGGGGTTGAAGTAGAGCCAGCTCTCGCCGTTGAAGCTGCGCAGCCAGAGCTCGGGGCTCTGCGGCTGGTCGGCGGCGAGGCGGATGGTGTGCACGCGCTCCATCGGGACGTGGGCGATGGACAGCAGCAGTTCGATGACCTTGGCCTTGTTCGGCGTGCCGGCGTCGCCGCCGAGCAGCAGCTTGACGTTGTCGTCGTTGGCGTTGTTGACGCGCTTGATGGTCTCGCTGATGAAGGTCTCGACGTCCGCCGAGTGCTGGCGGATGGGCGCCAGCAGGGCTTCGGCGGCGATCTTCTCGGCGCCTTCCACCGGGATGCTGTCGCGGAAGATCGGCCCTTTGTCTTTGGGCTTCTCGCCGCTGTAGCGCTTGGTCAGCACCAGGCGGTAGTAGAGGGTCTGGTTGCCACTGGCGCGACGGGCGGACCAGGTCACCTTGCGGTTGCCGTCCACGCGATTGATGCTCACGCCGTAGTTGTTGGAGATGAAGCTCTCGTTGAGGCTGACGTAGTCCCGGTTCAGCGGCGGTACGAACATCTGCACCTTGATCGGGTCGCGCGGGCTGGCCTGGAACTCGACCTTGGCGTCGATGTTCCAGAGGTCGTCGGTCTCATCCTCGGTGATCGGGATGCCCTGAATGAAGATCTGGTAGGCCGTTATCAGAATGCCCAGGCTCACCAGCAGGGTGATGAGGGCTTTCAGATGCAGGGTAAGAGAGCGCATGTGAGTTACTCGGCAGCGTTTGCGTCAGTGGCACAGCCGGGTTGGCCGGCAGCGTATTTAAGGCTCGGGTCGACCAGTGCATCGAAGCGCTTGAGCGCCTCGGAACCGATCAGGAGCGGGTATTGGAAAGCGCTTCGGTCGGTGAGGTTCACTTCGATCCGCCGCAGGGCGCTGCCCATGCACACGTCCAGCTCGATGACCGGGCGTGCGGTGTAACGCTTGTCGTCTTCCTCGGGGTTGTAGTCACCGGCACGCCGCTTGATCTTGCTGATCCGCGCCAGGGGGCGCTCGATCGGATGGGCGTGGGTGTCGTCGATGGCGAGGTAGAAGCGCACCCACGACTCTCCGTTCTTCTTGAAACGCTTGATGTCGCGGGCACTGAGGGAAGCTGTCTTGGCCCCGGTGTCCAGTTTGGCGGCGATCACCAGATCAAGGTCGGAAAGGCGGGCGTATTCGTTCAGACCGTAAATGGTCTTGCCGTTGGCGAGGCTGAAGCCTGGCAGGCTCGCCAGGCACAGGAGCAGGGCTAAGGGCTTGTAAGTCATGAGTCCTTGGATGCGGTTCGGGATCCTGATGCCCGGCGCGAGGACCATGGCCCCGGCGTCTGGCGAAAGAGTCTAGCAGGCAAACGGATGGCGCCTCGCCAGGCGCATGAGGCGCGCATTCTAGCATGTGGGTTTTCCACGGCGACAGCCGGCCCATGTGCTTTGTGAAGGCGCTGGCGCCTTTATATGAATTTTTCGCGACACTCGACCATTGTCGACAATGTTGGTCTTTGGTTTGACAGTAAATGACCTTGAGCGTACTTTTCGGTGCATCTTAAATTGAATGTGTCGACAATCATGGCTGCTACCCTGGAAACTCCCCTGGCTGTGACCGAAGACTCGGAAACCCTCTCCGAGCACGTCTTCCGTCGTATCCAGGCCGCCATCATCCGGGGTGAGATTGCACCGGGTAGCAAGATCTCCGAGCCGGAGCTGGCGCGCACCTACGGCATCAGCCGTGGTCCGCTGCGTGAGGCGATCCACCGCCTGGAAGGGCAGAAGCTGCTGGTGCGTGTGCCCCATGTCGGCGCGCGGGTGGTGTCGCTGAGCCCCACCGAACTGATCGAGCTGTACGAGATCCGTGAATCCCTCGAAGGCATGGCCTGCCGCCTGGCCGCCGAGCGTATGACCCAGGACGAGATCGACGAGCTGCGCCGGGTGCTGGATACCCATGAGCGCGACGAGGCCTTCCAGGCCGGGCGTGGCTACTACCAGCAGGAGGGCGACTTCGACTTCCACTACCGGATCATCCAGGGCAGCGGCAACCAGACCCTGACCCGCATGCTCTGCGGCGAGCTTTATCAACTGGTGCGCATGTACCGCATCCAGTTCTCCGCCACGCCGAACCGCCCGCGCCAGGCCTTTGCTGAACACCACCGTATTCTCGACGCCATCGCCGACCGAGACGGCGAATTGGCCGAATTGCTGATGCGCCGTCACATCGGCGCCTCCAAGCGCAACATCGAGCGCCACTACGGCTCCCAGAACGGGCAGGACGCGCTCGCCAACCCCTCCCAGACCCGAGGTGACTCATGACCCAGCTCTCCGCCGGCCAGCGTTTCCGCCAGGCCCTTGCCGAAGAAAGCCCGCTGCAGGTGATCGGTGCGATCAACGCCAACCATGCGCTGCTGGCCAAGCGTGCCGGCTACAAGGCCATCTATCTTTCCGGTGGTGGCGTGGCGGCCGGCTCCCTGGGTCTGCCGGACCTGGGCATCAACACCCTGGATGACGTGCTCACCGACGTGCGCCGCATCACCGATGTCTGCGACCTGCCGCTCTTGGTGGACATCGACACCGGCTTCGGGCCCAGTGCCTTCAACATCGAGCGCACGGTGAAGAGCCTGATCAAGGCCGGCGCCGCCGCGGCGCACATCGAGGACCAGGTGGGCGCCAAGCGTTGCGGTCACCGCCCGGGCAAGGAGATCGTCTCCTGCGAGGAGATGGTCGACCGCGTGCGCGCCGCCGCTGATGCCCGGACCGATCCGGACTTCTTCCTCATCGCCCGCACCGACGCCATCCAGGCCGAGGGCGTGGACGCCGCCATCGAGCGCTGCCTGCGTTACGTCGAAGCCGGCGCCGACGGCATCTTCGCCGAGGCCGCCTACGACCTGCCGACCTATCAGCGCTTCGTCGAGGCCCTGAACGTGCCGGTGCTGGCCAACATCACCGAGTTCGGCGCCACCCCGCTGTTCACCCGGGACGAGCTGGCCTCGGTTGGCGTGGCCATCCAGCTCTACCCGCTGTCCGCCTTCCGCGCGGCGAACAAGGCGGCGGAAGCCGTGTACACCGCCATTCGCCAGAGCGGCCATCAGAAGGATGTGATCGAGCTGATGCAGACCCGCGCGGAGCTGTACGACCGCATCGGCTACCACGCCTTCGAGCAGAAGCTCGACGCGCTGTTCGCCGCCGGCAAGAAGTAGAACCAGCAAGGTAGGGTGGGCTTCAGCCCACCGTGTCAGCGCGCTGTTGGTGGGCTGAAGTCGATCGCCGCCCGGCCCACCCTGCTCAGCGCGCAACAGAACAAAAAGACTCGAGGAGATACCGATGAGCACCAACGAAACCACCACTCCGGGCTTCAAGCCGAAGAAATCCGTGGCCCTTTCCGGCACCGCCGCCGGCAATACCGCCCTGTGCACCGTGGGCCGTACCGGCAACGATCTGCACTACCGGGGCTACGACGTGCTGGATTTCGCCAATCGCTGCGAATTCGAAGAAATCGCCCACCTGCTGGTCCACGGCAAGCTGCCCAACGTCGCGGAGCTGGCCGGCTACAAGGCCAAGCTGAAGGCTCTGCGCGGCCTGCCCGCTGGCGTCAAGGCCGCGCTGGAGCAGCTGCCACCTTCCGCCCACCCGATGGACGTGATGCGCACCGCCGTCTCCGTGCTGGGCTGCCTGTCGCCGGAGAAGGATGACCACAACCACCCCGGCGCCCGCGACATCGCCGACAAGCTGATGGCTTCCCTGGGGTCCGCGCTGCTGTACTGGTACCACTACAGCCACAACGGCAAGCGCATTGAGGTGGAGACCGACGACGACTCCATCGGCGGCCACTTCCTGCACCTGCTGCATGGCGAGAAGCCCCGCGAATCCTGGGTGCGCGCCATGCACACCTCGCTGAACCTGTACGCCGAGCACGAGTTCAACGCCTCCACCTTCACCTCGCGGGTGATCGCCGGCACCGGCTCGGACATGTACTCCTGCATCGCCGGCGCCATCGGCGCGCTGCGTGGGCCCAAGCATGGCGGCGCCAACGAGGTGGCCTTCGAAGTGCAGAAGCGCTACGACAGCCCGGATGAGGCCGAGGCCGACATCCGCGCCCGTGTCGAGAAGAAGGAAGTGATCATCGGCTTCGGCCACCCGGTCTACACCGTCTCCGACCCGCGCAACAAGGTGATCAAGGAAGTGGCCCGCGAGCTCTCCGTGGAGCAGGGCAACACCAAGATGTTCGACATCGCCGAGCGCCTGGAAAGCACCATGTGGGAAATCAAGAAGATGTTCCCCAACCTCGATTGGTTCAGCGCCGTCAGCTACCACATGATGGGCGTGCCCACCGCCATGTTCACCCCGCTGTTCGTGATCGCCCGCACCTCGGGCTGGTCCAGCCACGTCATCGAACAGCGCATCGACGGCAAGATCATCCGCCCGAGCGCCAACTACACAGGCCCCGAAGACCTGGAGTTCGTGCCGCTCAAGGACCGTAAATAACAATGACCACGACCGTGAACAGCCAATACCGCAAGCGCTTGCCCGGCACCGCGCTGGATTACTTCGACGCCCGCGAGGCGGTCGAGGCGATCCAGGCCGGCGCCTGGGACAAGCTCCCCTACACCTCCCGTGTGCTGGCCGAGCAGCTGGTGCGCCGCTGCGAGCCCGCCGACCTGACCGCGTCGCTGGGGCAACTGATTTATCGCAAGCGCGACCTGGATTTCCCCTGGTACCCGGCGCGGGTGGTCTGCCACGACATCCTCGGGCAGACCGCGCTGGTGGACCTGGCCGGCCTGCGTGATGCCATCGCCGAGCAGGGCGGGGACCCGTCCAAGGTCAACCCGGTGGTGCCGACCCAGTTGATCGTCGACCACTCCCTGGCCGTGGAAGCCGCCGGTTTCGACCCGGACGCCTTCGAGAAGAACCGCGCCATCGAGGACCGCCGCAACGAGGACCGCTTCCACTTCATCGACTGGACCAAGACTGCATTCAAGAACGTCGACGTGATCCCCGCCGGGAACGGGATCATGCACCAGATCAACCTGGAGAAAATGAGCCCGGTGATCCAGGCGCGCGGCGGCATCGCCTTCCCCGACACCTGCGTCGGCACCGACTCGCACACGCCGCACGTGGATGCCCTGGGCGTGATCGCCATCGGCGTTGGCGGCCTGGAAGCCGAGACCGTGATGCTCGGCCACCCGTCGATGATGCGCCTGCCCGACATCGTCGGTGTCGAACTGACCGGCCAGCGCCAGCCCGGCATCACCGCCACCGACATCGTCCTGGCCTTGACCGAGTTCCTGCGCAAGGAGCGTGTGGTGGGCGCCTACGTCGAGTTCTTCGGCGAGGGGGCGGACAGCCTGTCCATCGGCGACCGCGCGACCATCTCCAACATGTGCCCGGAATACGGCGCCACCGCCTCGATGTTCTACATCGACGAGCAGACCATCGACTACCTCAAGCTCACCGGCCGCGAGCCCGAGCAGGTGGCGCTGGTGGAGCACTACGCCAAGACCCTGGGGCTGTGGGGCAGTGCACTGAAGACCGCCGAGTACGAGCGCGTGCTGAGCTTCGACCTGGGCAGCGTGGTGCGCAACATGGCCGGCCCGTCCAACCCGCACCGCCGCCTGCCCACTTCGGCGCTGGCCGAGCGCGGCATCGCCGACGAGGCCAAGCTGCAGGCCGGTCGTGACGAAGAGGCGAAGGGCCTGATGCCCGATGGCGCGGTGATCATCGCCGCCATCACCAGTTGCACCAACACCTCCAACCCGCGCAACGTGATCGCCGCCGGCCTGGTGGCGAAGAAGGCCAATACCCTCGGTCTGGTGCGCAAGCCCTGGGTGAAGACCTCCTTCGCGCCGGGTTCCAAGGTCGCCAAGCTGTACCTGGAGGAAGCCGGCCTGCTGCCGGAGCTGGAGAAGCTCGGCTTCGGCATCGTCGCCTACGCCTGCACCACCTGTAACGGCATGTCCGGCGCGCTGGACCCGGTGATCCAGAAGGAGATCATCGACCGTGACCTGTACGCCACCGCCGTGCTCTCGGGCAACCGCAACTTCGACGGGCGCATCCACCCCTACGCCAAGCAGGCCTTCCTCGCCTCGCCGCCGCTGGTGGTGGCCTATGCCATCGCCGGTACCGTGCGCTTCGACATCGAGCAGGACCCGCTGGGCACCGATGCCCAGGGCAACCCGGTCACGCTGAAGGACCTGTGGCCGAGCGACGAGGAGATCGACGCCATCGTCGCCGCCTCGGTGAAGCCCGAGCAGTTCAAGCAGATCTACATCCCGATGTTCGACCTGGGCAGCGTGCAGGAGGCGGAAAGCCCGCTGTACGACTGGCGCCCGATGTCCACCTACATCCGTCGCCCCCCGTACTGGGAAGGCGCGCTGGCCGGCGAGCGCACGCTCAAGGGCATGCGGCCGCTGGCGATCCTGCCGGACAACATCACCACCGACCACCTGTCGCCGTCCAACGCCATCCTGGCGGACTCGGCCGCCGGCGAGTACCTGGCGAAAATGGGCCTGCCGGAGGAGGACTTCAACTCCTACGCCACCCACCGTGGGGACCACCTGACGGCCCAGCGCGCCACCTTCGCCAACCCGCAGCTGGTCAACGAGATGGCCGTGGTCGACGGGCAGGTGAAGAAGGGCTCGCTGGCCCGCGTGGAGCCGGAGGGCCAGGTGATGCGCATGTGGGAAGCCAT
Source organism: Pseudomonas sp. ENNP23 (assembly GCF_001728945.1). Taxonomy (NCBI): domain Bacteria; kingdom Pseudomonadati; phylum Pseudomonadota; class Gammaproteobacteria; order Pseudomonadales; family Pseudomonadaceae; genus Pseudomonas; species Pseudomonas sp. ENNP23. The sequence continues at coordinate 11,584 of NZ_LYSP01000028.1, read as the reverse complement.
CGAGACCTACATGAACCGCAAGCAGAACCTGATCATCGTCGCCGGTGCCGACTACGGGCAGGGCTCGTCCCGCGACTGGGCGGCCAAGGGCGTGCGCCTGGCGGGTGTGGAAGTGATCGTGGCCGAAGGCTTCGAGCGCATCCACCGCACCAACCTGGTGGGCATGGGTGTGCTGCCGGTGGAGTTCAAGCCGGGCACCACGCGCCTGACCCTGGGCCTGGACGGCACCGAGACCTACGACGTCGAAGGCGACATTTCGCCGCGCTGCGACCTGACCCTGGTGGTCAATCGTCGCAACGGCGAGGTGGTGCGGGTGCCGGTCACCTGCCGCCTGGACACCGCCGCCGACGTCAGCGTGTACAAGGCCGGTGGCGTGCTGCAGCGCTTTGCCAAGGACTTCCTCAAGGGCGAGGTCGCCTGACTGCGTAGGGTGGAGGGCGACTCATCGATCCACCGTGGTGCTTGCCAATGGTGGATGGAAGAAGCGCCATCCACCCTGCGGCTCATCGAGGACTTAGCCCGGATGCAATCCGGGGAGTACCGAACATGGTCATGCCCGGATGGCATCCGGGCCCTTTCTCAGGACTGCACGCATGGCTCATCTACCGCAAGTGAAAATCCCCGCCACCTACATCCGTGGCGGGACCAGCAAGGGCGTGTTCTTCCGCCTGCAGGACCTGCCCGAGGCCTGCCAGGTGCCGGGCGAGGCCCGTGACCGGCTGTTCATGCGGGTGATCGGCAGTCCCGATCCCTACGCCGCGCACATCGACGGCATGGGCGGGGCGACTTCCAGCACCAGCAAGTGCGTGATCCTGTCGAAGAGCGGCCAGCCCGACCACGATGTCGACTACCTCTACGGGCAGGTCTCCATCGACAAGGCCTTCGTCGACTGGAGCGGCAACTGCGGCAATTTGTCCACCGCGGCGGGCGCCTTCGCCATTCACGCCGGGCTGGTGGACCCGTCACGCATTCCAGCCAACGGCACCTGCGTGGTGCGCATCTGGCAGGCCAACATCCAGAAAACCATCATCGCCCATGTGCCGGTCACCGATGGCCAGGTGCAGGAAACCGGCGATTTCGAGCTGGACGGGGTGACCTTCCCGGCGGCGGAGATCGTGCTGGAATTCCTCGATCCGTCGGATGACGGGGAGGAGGGCGGTTCCATGTTCCCCACCGGCAACCTGGTGGATGAGCTGGACGTGCCGGGCGTTGGCACCTTCAAGGCGACCCTGATCACCGCCGGCATTCCCACGGTGTTCGTCAACGCCGAAGACATCGGCTACACCGGCACCGAGCTGCGCGAGGCCATCAACGGCGACCCCGAGGCGCTGGCGCGCTTCGAGAAGATCCGTGTCGCCGGCGCACTGCGCATGGGGCTGATCAAGGCCCCCGAAGAGGCGCTGACCCGCCAGCACACGCCGAAGGTGGCGTTCGTCGCGCCGCCCAGGAACTACCAGGCCTCCAGCGGCAAGACGGTGAAGGCCGACGAGATCGACCTGCTGGTGCGGGCGCTGTCCATGGGCAAGCTGCACCACGCGATGATGGGCACGGCGGCGGTCGCCATCGGCACCGCGGCGGCCATTCCCGGCACCCTGGTGAATCTGGCGGCCGGTGGTGGCGAGCGCACGGCGGTACGTTTCGGCCACCCCTCCGGCACCCTGCGCGTGGGCGCCGAAGCCCGGCAGGTGGACGGCCAGTGGCAGGTGACCAAGGCGATCATGAGCCGCAGTGCGCGGATATTGATGGAAGGCTGGGTACGGGTGCCGGGCGACAGCTTCTGAGTCGCTCAGTGCTGGCTGGTACCCAGCAACAGGCCGCCGGCGCCGACAAAGAAGGCGCCGGTGGTGCGATTGAGGTTGCGCACGCCACGGGCGCTGCGGATCAGGCGGCGAATCTGCAGGCCGAACAGTGCGTAGAGCAACGAGGCGGCGTATTCGGCCAGCAGATAGGTCGTGCCCAGGTAGAGAAACTGTTCGGCGGCCGGCTGATCGGGGCGGATGAACTGCGGGAAGATCGCTGCGAACAGCAGGATGGCCTTGGGGTTGCTGATGCCGATGAGAAACTCCTGGCGAGTCGCCAGCCACAGGGTGCGCCTCGATTCTGCCGGGCTTTGTCGTTCGTCCAGAGCGAAGGCGCGGCTGCGCCACGCGCTGATACCCAGGTAGAGCAGGTAGGCGGCACCGACCCATTTGACTGCGCTGAACAACTGTTCGGAGGCCATCAGCATGGCGCCGAGGCCGACCGCCGAAATGAGCAGGAAGAAGGCGAACGCGATGACTCGCCCCGTGGTGGCCAGTACGGCAGTCGCCATGCCATGGCGGATGCCGTTGTTCATCGCGCAGAAGTTATTGGGGCCCGGCGTGATCGCGATCAGCAGGGCGATCGGGGCGAACAGCAGGGCATCGTTGAGGGTCATGACGGGCTCGCGAAATTACTTGAGGCGGCGCTCAACGCCTTTTTCCACCAGGATCTTGGCGGAAATCTCTTCCACCGAGAAATGGGTGGAGTTGATGTAGGCGATGTTTTCCCGGCGGAACAGGTTTTCCACCTCGCGCACTTCGAACTCGCACTGGGCGAAGCTTGCGTAGCGGCTGTTGGGCTTGCGCTCGTTGCGGATGGCGGTGAGACGGTCGGGGTCGATGGTCAGGCCGAACAGCTTGTGCTTGTAGGGGCGCAGGGCATTGGGCAGCTGCAGGCGCTCCATGTCCTCTTCGGTCAGCGGGTAGTTGGCCGCGCGGATGCCGTACTGCATCGCCATGTACAGGCAGGTGGGCGTTTTGCCGCAGCGCGACACGCCGACCAGAATCAGGTCGGCCTTGTCGTAGTAGTGGGTGCGGGCACCGTCGTCGTTGTCCAGCGCGAAGTTCACCGCCTCGATGCGCTCCATGTAGTTGGAGTTGTGGGCGATGGAGTGGGACTTGCCCACGGAGTACGAGGAATGGGAGGTGAGCTCCTGTTCCAGCGGCGCGAGGAAGGTCGAGAAGATGTCGATCATGAAGCCGTTGGAGGTCGCGAGAATTTCCCGGATCTCCTTGTTCACGATGGTGTCGAAGATGATCGGTCGCGCGCCGTCTGCCTCGGCAGCCTTGTTGATTTGCTGTACCATGGCGCGCGCTTTTTCCACGCTGTCGATATAGGGCCGCGTGAGCTTTGCGAACGTGATGGTTTCGAACTGCGCCAGCAGGCTCTGTCCGAGGGTTTCAGCGGTAATGCCGGTACCGTCGGAGATGAAAAAAGCGGTTCGTTTCATGCGCCAAAGGCCTTAAGTCGGGAACGATTCTTGGCTATCATAGGTCCGTTTTGCTGGCCTGAAGCCGGCCTGCATTGTGACTCATTTTTCCGGCACCATGCCAGAACGCGGCGGAACCGCTCCGCCCAGCTATTCCAACAGATAGTGGAGAGATCACCTTGGTTGAGTACGTAGTTTCCCTCGATAAGCTCGGCGTCCACGATGTTGAGCATGTGGGGGGCAAGAACGCATCCCTGGGCGAGATGATCAGCAATCTGGCGGGTGCTGGGGTTTCCGTTCCCGGTGGTTTCGCCACGACTGCCCAGGCCTACCGTGACTTCCTCGAGCAGAGCGGCCTTAACGATCGCATCCACGATGCGCTGGACAAGCTCGACGTGGATGACGTCAATGCGCTCGCCAAGACCGGTGCCGAGATTCGCCAGTGGGTCATGGACGCCGAGTTCCCGGCGCGTCTGGACGCTGAAATTCGCGCGGCGTTCGCTGAAATGGCCGCTGGCAACGAGAACATGGCCGTCGCCGTGCGCTCCTCCGCCACCGCCGAAGACCTGCCGGACGCCTCCTTTGCCGGCCAGCAGGAGACCTTCCTCAACATCCGTGGCGTGGACAATGTGATCCGTGCCGCCAAGGAAGTCTTCGCCTCCCTCTTCAATGACCGTGCCATCGCCTACCGCGTGCACCAGGGCTTTGACCACAAGCTGGTCGCCCTGTCCGCCGGTGTGCAGCGCATGGTGCGTTCGGAAACCGGTACGGCCGGCGTGATGTTCACCCTGGACACCGAGTCCGGCTTCCGTGACGTGGTGTTCATCACCGGCGCCTACGGCCTCGGCGAGACCGTGGTGCAGGGTGCGGTGAACCCCGACGAGTTCTACGTGCACAAGCACACCCTGGAAGCCGGCCGCCCCGCGATCCTGCGTCGCAACCTGGGCAGCAAGGCGATCAAGATGGTCTACGGCGAGGAAGCCAAGGCCGGCAAGTCGGTGAAGACCGTTGATGTCGACCGCGCCGAGCGTGCGCGTTTCTGCATCACCGATGCCGAAGTCACTGAACTGGCCAAGCAGGCCATGATCATCGAGAAGCACTACGGCCGTCCGATGGACATCGAATGGGCCAAGGACGGTGACGACGGCAAGCTGTACATCGTGCAGGCCCGTCCCGAGACCGTTAAGAGCCGCGCCAGCGCTACCGTGATGGAGCGCTACCTGCTGAAGGAAAAGGGCACCGTCCTGGTGGAAGGCCGTGCCATCGGCCAGCGCATCGGCGCCGGCCCGGTGAAGGTGATCCACGACGTTTCCGAGATGGACAAGGTCCAGCCGGGCGACGTGCTGGTCTCCGACATGACCGACCCGGACTGGGAACCGGTGATGAAGCGCGCCAGCGCCATCGTCACCAACCGTGGCGGCCGTACCTGCCATGCCGCGATCATCGCCCGTGAGCTGGGCATCCCGGCTGTCGTGGGCTGTGGCAACGCCACCCAGGTGCTGAAGGATGGCCTGGGCGTGACCGTTTCCTGTGCCGAGGGCGACACCGGCTTCATCTTCGAAGGCCAGCTGGGCTTCGACGTGCGCAAGAACTCCGTCGACGCCATGCCGGAGCTGCCGTTCAAGATCATGATGAACGTCGGCAACCCCGACCGTGCCTTCGACTTCGCGCAGTTGCCGAACGAGGGCGTGGGCCTGGCACGCCTGGAATTCATCATCAACCGCATGATCGGCGTACACCCCAAGGCGCTGCTGAACTTCGCCGGCCTGCCGCCGGAGATCAAGGAAAGCGTCGAGAAGCGCATCGCCGGCTACGACGACCCGGTCGGCTTCTACGTCGAGAAACTGGTCGAAGGCATCAGCACCCTGGCCGCGGCCTTCTGGCCGAAGAAGGTCATCGTCCGCCTGTCGGACTTCAAGTCCAACGAATACGCCAACTTGATCGGCGGCAAGCTGTACGAGCCCGAGGAAGAGAACCCCATGCTGGGCTTCCGTGGCGCCTCCCGCTATATCAGCGAGTCGTTCCGCGATTGCTTCGAGCTGGAATGCCGCGCGCTGAAGAAGGTGCGGAACGAGATGGGCCTGACCAACGTCGAGATCATGGTGCCCTTCGTCCGTACCCTGGGCGAGGCGAGCCAGGTGATCGACCTGTTGGCCCACTACGGCCTCAAGCGCGGTGAGAATGGCCTGCGCATCATCATGATGTGCGAGCTGCCGTCCAACGCTCTGCTGGCCGAGGAGTTCCTGGAGTTCTTCGATGGCTTCTCCATCGGCTCCAACGACATGACTCAGTTGACGTTGGGCCTGGACCGCGACTCCGGCATCATCGCCCACCTGTTCGATGAGCGTAATCCGGCGGTGAAGAAGCTCCTGTCCAACGCCATTGCTGCGTGCAACAAGGCGGGCAAGTACATCGGCATCTGTGGTCAGGGCCCTTCGGACCACCCGGACCTGGCCAAGTGGCTGATGGAGCAGGGCATCGAGAGCGTTTCCCTCAACCCCGACTCCGTGCTCGACACCTGGTTCTTCCTGGCCGAAGGCCAAGCCTGATCCCGAACGGTAACCGGAAAAAGGGCGGGTCATCACCCGCCCTTTTTCATGCAAGTAGTTTTCATGCAAAGCAGCAGTCTTCTTTTCCCGGTGGCCCTGGTGGGCGCCGAACTCCGTGGGGACCTCACGGAAGACCTCTATCGCCTCAAGCCTGGCAACAGTCCTGATCCCAGCGTTGAACTGGTGGTTACGCGCTTGGGCCTATACGGGCGTGAAGGGCAGCGCGGTATCCCTGTGGTGCTGGTGCACGGCAGCTTCTCCAATCGCCGCTTCTGGTACTCGCCGCGCGGCCTGGGCCTGGGGCCTTTCCTGGCCAGGGCGGGTTTTGACGTGTGGATCGTCGAGATGCGCGGCCACGGTCTTTCCCCTCGCAATCAGACCTACCGGCACAACCGCGTGGCCGACTATGCCCGCTACGATCTACCGGCCATTGGCGCCTTCGTGCGTGAGCAGGCCGGATCGCCCGCTCACTGGGTGGGGCACTCCCTGGGTGGTGTGACCCTGGCCGCCGCACTGGGGGGCGGCTACCTCGACGAGGAGACTGCGGCGTCCGTTGCCTTGTTCGGCAGCCAGATCAGTCGGGTCTACTGGCCCCTCAAGGTTCCGCCGGTGGAGTGGCTGGGGCGTTTCCTGCTCAAGCGCTTCGATGTGCTCTCCGGTTCCGGCCTCAAGCGCGGGCCCGAGGATGAGCCTATCGGCATCGGGCTGGAGAATCTCCGCTGGCATGGCCTGTTCGGCCGCTTCGGTGACGCCGAGCGAGATTGGTGGAAGGGGTTGGCGGATGTCCGGGTGCCGGTACTGGCCGTGGGTTCGGCTGGAGATCACCAGGACCCGGCGTGGGCTTGCCGGAAGCTGCTCGACCAGTTCGGCAGCGAGGTTCGTGAGTTCCTTTGCCTGTCCCGCGAGGCCGGCTTTGCCGAGGATTACGGCCATGTGGAGATGCTGGTGAGCAAGTCGGCGCAGCAGGAGGTCTGGCCGCTCGTCGAGCACTGGCTCTTGCACCGCAGCCTTCCGGCGTTGCCAGGCCAGCCTGAACGTGAACTCTCTTCGGCAATGTGAAAGCAATTCGGTTGATTGTCACGGATTCGCTGCTCAACGTCCCGGAAAGCCGCTGTCACGGCGGTGTTGCGCCCTTGCGCGGCATCCGCCCCGGCGGTAGGGTGCTGCGCTGTTCCCGCCACGGGATCGCCTTCGACCTGGAGCGTGCTGGTGTATGCGCTGCGCAACGCTTTCCGCTGCCGGCCCAGGACGGTGATCGTGACGGCCCCGATCTCTAGACCCGCAAGGAGCCACGCCATGCAATACATCACCCCTGATCTGTGCGATGCCTACCCTGACCTGGTGCAGGTCGTTGAGCCGATGTTCAGCAACTTCGGTGGTCGCGATTCCTTCGGTGGCGAAATCGTCACCATCAAGTGTTTCGAGGACAACTCGGTGGTCAAGGAGCAGGTTGACCAGCCCGGTCAGGGCAAGGTCCTGGTGGTCGATGGCGGTGGCTCCCTGCGCCGTGCGTTGCTGGGAGACATGCTCGCCGAGAAGGCCGCGAAGAATGGCTGGGAAGGCATCGTGGTATACGGCTGCATCCGTGATGTGGACGTGATCGCCCAGACTGACCTGGGTGTCCAGGCCCTGGCCAGCCACCCGATGAAGACCGATAAGCGCGGTATCGGCGACCTGAATGTTGCCGTCACCTTCGGTGGCGTGACTTTCCGCCCGGGGCAGTACCTGTATGCCGATAACAACGGCATCATCGTCTCCCCCGAACCGCTGAAGATGCCCGGGTAACCGGGCAGGTGGCGCGAGGATGACAGGTGAGCAGAGCCCCGGTGCGGGTTTGGTTCATGCATTCGTGCTCGACGCGCAGGGCGGCGCGCGCGCCATCAGTCGCGCCGAGCTGGATGGGCTCCAGCTCGGCGCGCATGAAAGCCTCTGGCTGCACTGGGACCGTGGGCATCCCCTGGCGCGCCTGTGGCTGCGCGAGCGCAGTGGGCTGGGGGAGTTCGCTTGTGACCTGCTGTTGGAGGAGAGCACCCGCCCGCGTCTGGTAACCCTGCCGGATGAGCAACTGCTGCTGTTCCTTCGCGGGGTCAACCTCAACCCCGGTGCCCAGCCGGAAGACATGGTGGCAGTGCGCATCTTCGCCGATGCGCGCCATGTGATTTCCCTGCGGTTGCGCCCCCTTCATGCCACTGATGAGCTGATCCAGCAGTGGCGCGCCGGGACCGGGCCGCGCAGTGCATCCGAGGTGCTGCTCTATCTTGCCGAGCACCTGACCAGCAAGGTCGATTCGCTGATCGCTCATCTGGGGGATGCGGTCGATGAGCAGGAGGAGCAGCTCGATGCCAGTGAGCGCTACAACCCCGATCATGACCTGATGCTGCAGACCCGCCGGCGGGCTGCGGCCTTGCGCCGCTTCCTTTCTCCGCAGCGGGACATCTATGGCCAACTGGCGCGCAATCGGCTTGGCTGGTTCGCGTCCGATGACGCTGACTACTGGAACGAACTGAACAACCGCCTGACTCGCTACCTCGAAGAGCTGGAGATGATTCGCGAACGAGTCGCCCTGGTGCTGGAGTCCGAGAACCGCCGGATGAGCGAGCGGATGACGCGCACCATGTACCTGCTGGGCATCATCACCGGCTTCTTTCTGCCCATGAGCTTCATCACCGGGCTCCTGGGTATCAACGTGGGTGGGCTGCCGGGCGCCGACGCATCCCATGGCTTTCCCATCGTGTGCCTGCTCCTCCTCGGGGTGGCCGCCTTCCAGTGGTGGCTCTTCCGTCGGCTGCGCTGGCTTTGAATGTGACCCATCTCCAGCCTGCTGCGTCTAGCCGACATACCTACGAGAGGTGCGAATGCACGATCCCTTCGAAGAATCCCTGCGGGACATGCTCCGTAACGCGCCGTCCGACCATGACGACAGCGCGGCGCTCGGTCGCGTCCTCAAGACCGCGAACCGGCAGGTTGGCGTGGGCGACCTCTTCTGCCTGCTCGGCCACTGGGCCGAAGCCCTGATGATCGCCCTGAACAACGGCTCGGCGCATGTGGCGCCCGTATCTCGCCGTTCCTCCTCGAAACGCTCTGCTGACAAGGCTGAATGAAGATGGAATTCGACCCCTGGACCCAAGGTATCGTTAACGCCATGACCACGGTGTGGACACCGGTAGCCGGCTTCATCCCACGCTTCTTCGGCGCGCTGGTGGTGGTCTTGGTGGGCTTCGTCGTCGCCAAGCTGCTGGACACCCTGCTCTCCAAGCTGCTGGCCAAATTGGGATTGGATCGCCTGATGGCCGGCACCGGGTTGACCAAGATGCTTGGCCGCGTCGGTATCCAGGTGCCGGTTTCCTCACTGATCGGCAAGATCGTCTACTGGTTCGTCCTGCTCATCTTCCTGGTGTCCGCTGCCGAGTCCTTGGGTCTCGATCGCGTCTCGGCGACCCTGGACATGCTCGCGCTCTACCTGCCCAAAGTGCTGGGCGCCGCTCTGGTGCTGCTGGCCGGCGTGCTGCTGGCGCAACTGCTCAGCGGGATCGTTCGTGGCGCGGCGGAAGGCGTGGGCCTGGACTACGCCCATGGCTTGGGGCGTATCGCCCAGGGCCTGGTCATCCTCATCAGTATCTCCGTGGCCATTGGCCAGTTGGAGGTCAAGACCGACCTGCTGAACAACGTCATCGCCATCGCGCTGATCTCCATCGGTCTGGCGGCTGCTCTGGCCCTGGGCCTTGGCAGCCGAGACATTGCCGCGCAGATCATCGCCGGAATCTATGTGCGCGAGCTTTACCAAGTCGGCCAGGAGGTCAAGGTCGGGGACATCGAAGGGCAGATCGAGGAGATCGGCACCGTGAAGACCATCCTGCTCACCGACGAGGGGGATCTGGTATCGGTGGCCAACCGGACGCTTCTCGACCAGCGGGTAACGAGCCGCTAACACGAAGCGCCATCCCTGCTAATATTGGCCGCCGGATCAGCGCCCACGCGCTCCGGCGGCTCCCGATCATTGCCGGCCCGACCTGTTTTGAACAAACCCCAATCGCTGTCCCTGCGCTATGACCCTCACGAACTCTCCGACGAAGAGCTGGTGGAGCGTGCGCATGTCGAGTTGTTCCATGTCACTCGGGCCTATGAAGAGCTGATGCGCCGTTACCAGCGGACCCTCTTCAATGTATGCGCGAGATATTTGGGGAACGAACGAGACGCTGATGATGTCTGTCAGGAGGTGATGCTCAAAGTGCTATATGGGCTCAAGAACTTTGAGGGTAAATCCAAGTTCAAGACCTGGCTCTACAGCATCACGTACAACGAATGCATTACCCAGTACCGCAAAGAGCGACGCAAGCGTCGCTTGCTCGATGCCCTGAGTCTCGATCCGCTCGAGGAGGCCTCCGATGAGAAGGCTCCGAAGATCGAGGAGCGTGGCGGGCTCGAGCGCTGGCTGGTGCATGTGAACCCGATCGATCGTGAAATCCTCGTACTGCGTTTTGTTGCGGAACTGGAGTTCCAGGAGATCGCCGACATCATGCATATGGGCTTGAGCGCGACAAAGATGAGATACAAACGCGCTCTTGATCGCTTGCGCGAAAAATTTTCAGGATCGGCCGAAACTTAGTTGGGCAAAATCAATCTCTAAGAGTAGCGAGTTCTGGTAAACTTGCGGACCAAGTTGTCCATTGAGATTGTTTGACAACTTACTGACAACCAAGATGGGGATTTACGGATGAAACTGAAAAACACCTTAGGCGTAGCCGTTGGCTCTCTCGTTGCCGCATTTTCTCTGAACGCGCTGGCGCAAGGCCAAGGCGCTGTCGAGGTGGAGGCTTTCGGCAAGCGCTACTTCACCGATAGCTCGCGTGATCTGTCCAACGGCAACCTGCTGGGCGGTTCGGTTGGTTACTACCTGACCGATGACGTCGAACTGGCTCTGTCCTATGGCGAGTTTCACGACATTCGTTCGGAAAACGACACTGGTAACAAGAACATCAAAGGCAATCAGGCTGGCCTGGATGCGATCTACCACTTCGGTACTCCCGGTGTAGGTCTGCGCCCGTACGTGTCCGCTGGTCTCGCTCACCAGAACATCAGCAACGTTCCGGATCGTACCGGTCGTGACCACAGCACTTTCGCCAACATCGGCACCGGCGTGAAGTACTACTTCACCGAGAACTTCTACGCCAAGGCTGGTCTGGACGGCATGTACAACATCGACGCCAACGAAGCCGAATGGGCTGCTGGTGTGGGTGTTGGCGTGAACTTCGGTGGTGGCTCCAAGCCCGCTGCCGAGCCGGCTCCTGCTCCGGTTGCCGAAGTCTGCTCCGACAGCGACAACGATGGCGTGTGCGACAACGTCGACAAGTGCCCGAACACCCCGGCCAACGTCACCGTTGACGCCGACGGCTGCCCGGCCGTTGCCGAAGTGGTTCGCGTTGAGCTGGACGTGAAGTTCGACTTCGACAAGTCCAAGGTCAAGGAAGAAAGCTACGGCGACATCAAGAACCTGGCTGACTTCATGAATCAGTACCCGGCCACCACCACCACCGTTGAAGGCCACACCGACTCCGTCGGCACCGACGCCTACAACCAGAAGCTGTCCGAGCGCCGTGCCAACGCCGTTCGTGAAGTACTGGTCAACCAGTACGGTGTAGGTTCTGACCGCGTCAACGCCGTTGGTTACGGTGAGTCCCGCCCGGTTGCCGACAACGCCACCGAAGCTGGCCGCGCTGTTAACCGTCGCGTAGAAGCTGAAGTAGAAGCCCAAGCCAAGTAATTGGTCTGAGCTTCAGGAAAACCCGGCCTAGGCCGGGTTTTTCTT
>NZ_LYSP01000027.1:0-87092 GCF_001728945.1 Pseudomonas sp. ENNP23 | reverse complement strand
TTTTTTTTGTCTGGAGTTTGGTGGGGAAGGGCCGCTCAGGTACGAGCAGCCCGGATCGGTTGACGGGTGCGGGGAACTACCAGAGCACCGAGGACCAGAAGACCTGGCCAACGATCTCCAACTCAGCCAGCGCTCGCTCTTCATCCGGGTACTCGTCCCGTTGGTGGCTGCGCAGGCGTACCTGGCCGGCGGGCAGGCGGTGGAGGATCTTCACCCGGAGCATGCCGGCATCGAGCAGGGCATAGGTCTTGCCATCGATGACTTCGCGGCGGCCACGGTCGATGCCGAGGATGGCGCCATCGGGAAACAGGGGCGCCATGCTGTCGCCACAGACGATGAGGCAGGCGGCGAGAGCCGGGTCGATCTGGCGCGCCTGAAGTGCGTGTCGGCTGAAGCGGATGCCTGAGTAGTCCAGTTCCTCCAGGGTGTTGCTTTTTTCCTTGGAGGTTGTGGCTTCCCTCAGAAGTGGAAGCTCGATTTCGTACTCGTAGCGGGGAGCATCGGTTTCCCTGATGGTCATGGGGATGACTCCTTCCGGGACCTCGCGCGCTTCTTCTTTGCTGTCGGGGCTGTCGTGAGCCGACTGCACGAGTTGTCCGCCGATGCTGAGAGTCGGCATCTGCAGGCAGGCAAGTATCCGGTTGATTCTCGTCAGCCCTGGCTCGCGGCGGCCGTTCAGCCAGTGCGCGACCGCGCCCTGGGTCACGCCGATTCGTTCGGCCAATTGCTCCTGGGTGACGCCCAATTCTTTCATTCTGGCTTTGGCCAGCAGGTTCCATTTTTTCATGGAGGGCGACAGTACGCGCCGTATTGCCATTCGCCAGTGACCTTGTGTAATACAGGGTTGTATCATCGAATACTATGCGTATTCTGTCTTTGGGATTTTTCCGCAGGTGGCGCTGTATTCGCCCTTCCAGACAATCTGCCTTCTGGCGCTGATGACTGGCAGGAAAGAGGATGGCGCCGGTTTGGGACGTTTCGCCCTCCAGCCGTCGCGTGGTTGCCCGTCCTTGGTATCCCGTGTGACTCCGGGGTTGGATGGGGTGCCAGGAAGGTGCCCTTTCCGATTCGGGGGCTCGCATGGTCCCGGCCAGGGGTGGTGCAGTGACGGGGGAGGGCTTTCTTACGCTGGGGCCAGGTTGCCCTGGTGTCTCGCGAAAGGAGACGCGATGTGCAATTTCAACTGACGGTCCTTTGCTTGGGTATCCATCGTGTCGAGGTGGGCGGGCGTGTCTGCTGTTTCGCTTCCATCGCGCGCGAGCCTGTGACACGGGAGGAGCATCGCTGCAACCGGGGTTATCTGGTGCAGCAGGTGACCGCCGATGTGCGGGTGTTCGAGGAAGTGGGTTGGCTGTCCGGCCCGACGCGGCTGAGTTTCATGTGCTCGATCAGTGAGGAGCCAGGCGGCCATTATCGGCCGCATCTGCTGGCGTTGTGTCATTGAGTGTCGGGGTGAGGTGAGCGCCTGTACGGAGCCTCGCGGTCGGCGCGCGAGACTCCGGGGCGGTCAGAGGAAGATGAACTTGGCGATGAAGATCGCGCAGAGCACGTAGAGGCTGAGGGACACCTCGCGGTAGCGGCCGGTGAAGGCCTTCATGGCGACGTAGCTGACGAAGCCCAGGGCGATGCCGTCAGCGACCGAGAAAGTCAGCGGCATCATGATCACGGTGACGATCGCAGGGATGGTCTCGGTGTGTTCGTCCCAGTCGATGTGGGCCATGCCGCCCATCATCAGCATGGCGACATAGATGAGGGCGCCAGCAGTGGCGTAGGGAGGGATCATCCCGGCCAGCGGGGCGAAGAACATCGCCGCGACGAACAGCACGCCCACGGTGACTGCGGTCAGGCCGGTCCTTCCGCCCGCAGCCACACCGGCCGCGCTTTCCACGTAGCTGGTCACCGGCGGTACGCCGAGCACGCCGCCGAACACGCTGGAGGCGCTGTCGGCCTTCATGGCCCTGGACAGGTTCTCGATGCGGCCGTCCTCCTTCACCAGGTTGGCGCGCTGGGCCACGCCCATCAGCGTCCCGGCGGTGTCGAACATGTGCACGAAGAGGAAGGCGAGGATGACGCTGACCATGGTCACGTTGAACGCGCCGGCAATGTCCATCGCCATGAATGTGGGGGACAGGCTCGGGGGCATGGAGAACACGCCACCGAACTTGACGATGCCAAGGCCGACGCCGGCCAGGGTGACGGTAAGGATGCTGATGAGGATGCCGCCGAATACGCGGCGGTACTCCAGCACCGCGATCATCAGGAAGCAGATGGCGGCCAGCAGCGGGCCGGGGGAGGTCAGGTCGCCGATGTGCACCAGGGTCGAGGGGTGGGCGACGACGATGCCGGCCGTCTTGAGGCCGATCAGCCCGAGGAACAGGCCGACCCCGGCTCCCATGGCGAATCGCAGGCTGCTGGGGATGCTGTTGAGCAGCCATTCGCGGATGCGCGAGAAGGTCAGCACCATGAACAGCACGCCGGAGAGGAAGACCGCGCCGAGGGCTATCTGCCAGCTGTAGCCCATGGTGTTGACCACGGTGTAGGTGAAGAAGGCGTTGAGGCCCATCCCCGGCGCCAGGCCGACCGGCCAGTTGGCGTAGAGCCCCATGAGGAAGCAACCGAACGCGGCAGCCAGGCAGGTAGCGACGAAGGCGGCGCCGTGGTCGATACCGGCGTCCGCCATGATGTTCGGGTTGACGAAGATGATGTAGGCCATGGTGATGAAGGTGGTGAGACCGGCGGCCAGTTCGGTCTTCACGGTGGTGCGGTGCTGGGTGAGCTTGAAGAGGCGATCGAGCAGGCCCTGGGCAGGAGGGCTTTCGGCGTACAGGTTTTGTTCTTGTTGTCTGGTGCGTTCCACAGCAGGTACCTCTCATTCGTTGTTGTGAGCTTCTTCCCGGCTGGTTACCTGGGTCCCTTGCACGGAGGGGGAAGCCTTGAGGTTTTTGCCCGGCGGGCTGACGCATTTTCTGACTTTTGAGTCAGAAAGTATGCAGTTGGATTATGTGTTTGTGTACAAAAAAGTCAATTGGAGTTTGCGTGGCCTTGTGTACGAATCTTCACGGTCCTAGACTGCGATAGCTGGACTGACCGGTAAGACCACAACAACAAAGCCTCCGGTATCCGTGGCTCCCTGCTGCGCGCCGCGAAGGCACCCCAGGAGATCACTCCAATGCTCAAGTGGTGTTCGCGCTCGATTTTCCTTCAGGTCGTCATCGGCCTGGTCATCGGTATCCTCTGTGGCGTCGGCTTCCCCGAGTTCTCGGCGCAGCTCAAGCCTCTCGGAGATGGATTCATCAAGCTGATCAAGATGCTCATCGCGCTGATCGTGTTCTGCGTGGTGGTCAGTGGCATCTCCGGTGCCGGTGACCTGAAGAAGGTGGGCCGCATCGGCTTCAAGTCGGTGGTGTACTTCGAGGTGTTGACGACCCTGGCGTTGCTGATCGGCCTGCTGGTGGCCTACGGCTCCGGGCTGGGGGAGGGCGCCAACATCAATCTCAGCGAGTTGCCGGCGGGTGATGCGGCGGCCTACACCTCGCGCACCGGCGACCTGCATGGGCCGGTGGCGTTCCTGATGGGGCTGATTCCCAACTCCGTACTGGGAGCCTTTGCTGATAACGACATCCTCCAGGTGCTGGTGTTCTCGGTGCTGTTCGGTTGCGCACTGAACATGGCTGGGGAGTCGGCGGCCGGTATTGCCCGGCTGATCGGTGAGCTGAGCCAGGTGATCTTCCGGATCATGGGGATGATCGTGCGTTTGGCGCCGATCGGGGTGTTCGGCGCCATCGCCTTTACCACCAGCAAATACGGCATCGACTCCCTGCGCCACCTCGGCGGCCTGGTGCTGGTGTTCTACCTGACCTGCGCGGCCTTCGTGCTGCTGGTGCTGGGGACGGTGCTGCGGGTTTCGGGGCTGCGCCTGTTGCCATTCCTCGGCTACCTGCGGGAGGAGTTGCTGATCGTGCTGGGCACCGCTTCATCCGATGCGGTACTGCCTCAGGTCATGCGCAAGCTGGAGCACCTGGGCATCCGCACTTCCACCGTGGGGCTGGTGATCCCCACCGGTTACTCCTTCAATCTGGATGGCTTCTCCATCTATCTGACCCTGGCCATCGTCTTCATCGCCCATGCCACCGGCACACCCCTGGCGATGAACGACCTGCTCACCATCCTGCTGGTCTCCCTGGTGACCTCCAAGGGCGCCCACGGCATCCCGGGCTCGGCGCTGGTGATCCTCGCGGCGACCCTGGCGGCAGTGCCGGCGATCCCGGTGGTCGGCCTGGTGCTGGTGCTTTCGGTGGACTGGTTCATGGGCATCGGCCGGGCGCTGACCAACCTAATCGGTAACTGTGTTGCCACCGTCGCCATCGCCCGCTGGGAGCAGGACATCGACCTGCAGCGGGCCCGTGGCGTGCTGGCCGGCGAGCAGGGGCTGGCCTTCAAGGCGCGGGCTTCTGCCGATTGAGTACGGACCGATCGGGCAGGCATGATGCTGCCCGGCGCCGGGCCTGAACGGGTCGAAGAGGAAGCGAATCCATGTCTACCACCCTGGTGGGGTCGGTTGTGCAGTCGTTGCGTGAAGCCATCGAGCAGGGCCGTTGGCCTGCCGGGGAGATGCTGCCCGGGCAGCGGGAGCTGGCCGACCAGCTCGGGGTCAGCCGGCCCTGCCTGCGCGAAGCCGTCACCGTGCTGGAGACCCTCGGCATGGTGCGCTCGCTGCCCGGCAAGGGGGTGCAGGTGCTGGCGCAGGAGGCCGCCGACGTGGTTGAGCCGCGCGTGGCGGCCGGGCATCGCATGGCTGACATCCTCGAGCTGCGCTATGCGCTGGAGCCCTTCATCGTGGGGCTGGTGGCACAGTCCATCGCCAGTGCCGACCTCGATCGCCTGCGCCTGCGCCTGCTGGATTTGCGCGATGCCGCCGAGGACGGTGCGCTGGATGCCTTCGTCGAGGCCTATCTGGGGTTTCACCGCCTGCTGGGCAATCTCACCAGCAATCCGATCTTCCAGCACCTGGTTGGCCAGGCTGGGGATGCGCTGGCCCGCAGCGATGTGTTGCTGCGCCAGGGCGCCGACCAGCTTGAGGCGCGAGTGCGCGAGCATGAGGCGCTGGTGCAGGCCATTCGTCGCCGCGACAGCGCCCTGGCTGCCGACCTGATGCGCCTGCACCTGGCCAATGAGGCTCGCCGTCTCGACCTGCCGCTGCAGTTGCCGGAGCCGCCGATGAGTGCCTCCAAAGCGTGATGTTCTGTGAGCTGCGGGCGGTTTGTGTACAATGCGCCACACTTTCATGCGGCTGATGGCTTGGGTGCTGGCGTAAAGGCATCCCGTCGGCATAGTGTCAGCCCATTCCCGCTTTTGAACTTCACTGTGTGGTCCTCATGAACGACGTCGAGCAAAGTCTGAAGAAACCGCCGCGTGCCACCAAAGGCACGCGCAGTGGAACCCAGGACGAGGTG
The DNA here is from genome assembly GCF_001728945.1 of Pseudomonas sp. ENNP23. Taxonomy (NCBI): domain Bacteria; kingdom Pseudomonadati; phylum Pseudomonadota; class Gammaproteobacteria; order Pseudomonadales; family Pseudomonadaceae; genus Pseudomonas; species Pseudomonas sp. ENNP23. The sequence goes on along the minus strand of NZ_LYSP01000027.1, from coordinate 81,639 downwards.
GTCTACGCGCATATCTTCGAAGCCATCCTCGAGCAGCGCCTGGCACCGGCCACCAAGCTCAGCGAGGAGGCCCTCGGCGAGATCTTCGGCGTGAGCCGCACCATCATCCGACGCGCGCTGTCCCGCCTCGCCCACGAGGGTGTGGTGCTGCTGCGGCCGAATCGGGGTGCCGTAGTGGCCAGCCCGGGTGCCGAGGAAGCACGGCAGATCTTCTACGCACGTCGGATGATCGAACGGGCCATCACCGAGCTGGCCTGCAAGAACGCCACCCCCGAGCAGATCACCGGGTTGCGCCAGATGGTGCTGGAGGAGCGCGCCTGCTTCGCCCGGGGCGACCGTGGGATGGGTATCCGCCTGTCCGGGGAATTCCATCTCAAGCTGGCTGAGGCCGCAGGCAACTACACCCTGCTTGGTTTCCTGCGCAGCCTGATTTCGCAGACCTCGCTGATCATCGCGCTCTACGAAAGCAGCAGTCGCACCCATTGTTCCGACGAGGAGCACGACCGGGTGATCGACGCGATCGAGGCAGGTGACGTGGACACCGCCGTGGAACTGATGATGCGCCACATGGACAGCGTCGACGCCAAACTCAACCTCGATGGCGAGACGGCTTCCGATGATCTGCACGCGGTGTTCTCGCACATCCTGCAGAACAAGAAGAAGGGTGCCCGCGCTTCCCGTGGCGCCTGATTCACGCAGGCATGAAAAAGCCCCGTTTCCGGGGCTTTTTCATGCCTGGCCATCCTAGCCCTGACGAGCGGAGCCGGAGGGCGATTGCCGGTCCAGCTCGCGGCAGGCGCGCTGGATCATGCCTTCGGTGATGGGAATCTCGCGTCCCTGTGCATCGATGATGGCGCCGCCCACCGGTTGCTCGGGCTTGAGCGGGACGACGCGGCGGTTTTCGGTGCGGGTCTGCAGGCTCATGGGGAGGTCTCCTCATCAGGTGGTGTGTGCAGTCTAGGTCCGTCAGATGAAGGCAAGATGAAGGCGATAGCGCCGGGAAAACGTCACATCTTCGGGATCGGAAGCCCGAAGCAGGTGCCGTGCCAGCGCAGCCGCAGCGGTTGACCCGGGCGCGGCAGGAAACGTTCAGACGAGGTGTGCATGTCGATATTCCGAATGGGTCTGATCATCAATCCCCTGGCCGGCGTCGGTGGCCCCGCGGCATTGCGGGGCAGCGACGGTGTGGCCGGGCTCGCACTGGAGCGCGGCGCCGTGCCCCAGGCCCAGCAACGTACGCGCCTGGCCCTGGAGCCTCTGTTGGGGCTGGCGGAGCGCATCGAGTTCCTTTGCCTGCCCGGCGCCATGGGCGGTGAGTTACTGGCGCAGATGGGCTTTCGTCATCGCCTGCTGGGCACGCTGGACGGACCGAGCGGTGCCGACGATACCCGCCGTGCGGTGCAGGCGATGCAGGAGGCGGGTGTCTCGCTGATCCTCTTCGCCGGTGGCGACGGTACGGCCCGGGATGTGGGGGACGTGGCGCGAGCAGGCCAGCCGGTGCTGGGCATTCCTGCCGGGGTGAAGATCCAGTCCGGTGTCTACGCCATCAGCCCCCGCGCCGCTGGGGAGCTGGCCCAGCGCCTGGTAGAGGGCGGCCTGGTGCGCCTGGCCAGTGGCGAGGTGCGTGACCTGGACGAAGCGGCGCTGCGTGAAGGGCGGGTGGCCTCGCGCTGGTACGGGGAGCTTACGGTGCCGGTGGAGGGGCACTTCATGCAGCAGGTGAAGCAGGGCGGGATGGAATCGGAGGAGCTGGTGCTGCTGGAGTTGGCCGACTGGCTGGCGGAAGAGTGGCAGCCCGGCGTGCGCTATGTCTTCGGCCCGGGGTCGACCCTTCACGGGCTGGCCGCCAACCTGGGACTGGATGGCACGCTGCTTGGCGTAGATGTGGTGGAGGATGGGCAGTTGATCGCCCGCGATGTGACGGAGGCCGAGTTGCTGGCGCTGGTATCGGACCATCCGGCGTTCATTCTGGTGACTGCCATCGGTGGTCAGGGGCACATCATCGGACGCGGCAACCAGCAGATCAGCCCTCGTGTGCTGCGCGCCGTCGGGCTCGACCGATTGAGGGTGGTGGCGACCAAGCGCAAGCTCGCTACCCTGCAGGGTCGGCCCTTGCTGGTGGACAGTGGTGACCCGGTGCTGGATGCCGCATTCCCAGATGCGATACGGGTCTGGTCGGGCTATCGCGAGGAGCTGCTGTATCCCGTCGGCTGGGCATCGGAAGAGGGCGAGTAGGCCGATGGCTACAGCCTGATCGGCTAAGCCGACGCTCTTGAGTCGACTCCCTGCCCTGGCCTGGTGGGCAGGTGGTGGGTAGGGTGTGCAAGCCTGCTGTCCCGGTTCCCATGCCCGGCGCAATCTCCTCAGGGCTTATGGTTGGGGCGTCGAGCATGGGGACCGGGGCGGCAGGTTCCTTTTGCGGTTTCATCCTCCCTTTCGATATTTCTCCGCTCCCTCGTCTCCTTCCCACACTGTGCGCCAGCACCATGACGTCCTGAGTGTTTCCAGCTAGGGTGGCGCCTGGATTCGTGCCCGTTCGCCAGGGCGCCAGCAAGGGAGGCCGGCATGTGCAGCAAGGCATTCAGGTTCGTACTGGGCATTGGCCTGTGGTGGTTCTGCCTGGTCGGGTGGGCGGCCGTCGACGGCGGGCGCCTGGTGGAGGCGGCCCGCACCCAGGTAGGGGTCACCCTTGGCTATGACCCCACCTACCGGCGCATTGCCTACCCCGGTGGGGATGTGCCCATGGCCACGGGTGTCTGCACCGACGTGGTCATCCGTGCGCTCCGTGCCCAGGGCCTGGACCTCCAGCAGCGCGTCCACGAGGACATGCGCCGGCACTTCTCCGCTTATCCCCGGCATTGGGGGCTGAAACGCCCCGACCCCAACATCGATCATCGCCGGGTGCCCAACCTGATGACCTGGTTCGATCGCCAGGGCCTGTCCCTCAAGGTCGGGCAGGTCGCCGCCGACTACCAACCTGGCGACATCGTCACCTGGGACCTGGGGCGCGGCCTGCAGCACATCGGCATCATCTCCGACCGGCGCAGCCGCGAGGGCACGCCGTTGGCGCTGCACAACATCGGCCAGGGCACGCGGGAGGAGGACATCCTGTTCCGCTGGCCGATCCTGGGTCATTACCGTTTCGCAGCGCACTGAAGCGCGCCTATCATCTCCCCACATTTGCCCCGGAGCTGGATCATGCCCAGTGAGACCCAACCGCCCTTCATCGGTCCAGAAGACCGCGTGGTGCTGTTCGACGGCGTCTGCAAGCTCTGCAATGGCTGGGCACGCTTCCTGATCCGGCATGACCGTCGCGAGCGCCTCAAGCTGGCGTCGGTGCAGTCTCCCGAGGGACAGGCGTTGCTCGCCTGGTACGGCCTGCCCACCGACCACTTCGAGACCTTGGCCTACATCGAGGGCCAGCGTCTGCATGTGCGCACCGATGCGGTGTTGCGGGTGCTCGGGCAATTGCCGGCGCCCTGGCACTGGCTGAGGCTCTTCCGCGTGGTGCCCGCGCCCGTGCGGGACTGGCTCTACGACCGCGTTGCCCTGAACCGCTACCGGCTCTTTGGCCGGCACCCGGTGTGCATGCTGCCCCATCCCGATCATGAGAGGCGCTTCCTGCATGGCGAGCGCTGATCCCAGGCTGTACGCCAGCCTGGCCCGCTGGGGGCTGGCGCTGTTGTTTCTCTACCACGGCATCGTGCCCAAGCTGCTCTGGTTGAGCCCGGGTGAACTGGAGATGATCCGCGCCCACGGCTTCGAGCAGGCGCGGCTCCTAGCGGCCCTGGCCGGTGTGGCCGAGGTGGTGCTGGCCCTGGCATTGCTGGTGGTGCGCAGGCGTCGCTGGCCGCTGGCCCTGAGTGCGCTGGCCTTGATCGGCTTGCTGGTGGACGTGGCAGTGGTGGCGCCGGGCTTCCTGGTGCAGGCCTTCAACCCGGTGTCCACCAACCTGACGGCGTTGTTCCTCTGTGCCATCGGCTGGCTGGCGGAGCGCCCGGAAAACCCGCAGAGTGTCGCCTCTTCCCGTTGATCGAGTCCTGGTATGGGTCTGCTTTCCTCTCGCCGGCGTGGTGCCCTGCGCATGGCGATGCAATTCGTCGCGCCCTACCGCGGCCGGGTGATCGGTGCCCTGCTGGCGCTGCTGTTCACCGCCGGCATCACCCTGTCCATGGGGCAGGGCATCCGCCTGTTGGTGGACCGTGGCCTGGCGACCCAGTCGCCAGAGGCTCTGAACCATTCGATCCTGTTCTTCTTCGCGCTGGTGGTGGCCCTGGCTGTGGGTACCTTCACCCGCTTCTACCTGGTGTCGTGGGTGGGCGAGCGCTTCGTGGCGGACATCCGCATGCGGGTGTTCAACCACCTCATCGAGCTGCACCCGGGCTTCTTCGAGAGCAACCGGGCCTCGGAAATCCAGTCACGGCTGACTGCCGACACGACCTTGCTGCAGTCAGTGATCGGCTCCTCGCTGTCCCTGGCGCTGCGCAACGGCATCATGTTGGTGGGCGGCATCGTGCTGCTCTTCATCACCAACCCCAAGCTGACCGGCATCGTGGTGGTGGCGTTGCCGTTGGTGGTGGCGCCGATCCTCCTTTTTGGTCGGCGGGTGCGCAGCCTGTCGCGGCAGAGCCAGGACCGCATCGCTGACGTGGGCAGCTACGTCGGTGAGACCCTGGGCCAGATCAAGACCGTGCAGGCTTACAACCACCAGGCCCAGGACCGGCTTCGTTTCGGCCGTACCGTGGAAGGCGCCTTCGACACGGCACGCAAGCGCATCGCCCAGCGCGCCTGGCTGATCACCGTGGTGATCGTGCTGGTGCTGGGGGCGGTGGGGGTGATGCTCTGGGTGGGCGGGATGGACGTGATCGCCGGGCGCATCTCCGGCGGTGACCTGGCGGCGTTCGTCTTCTATAGCCTGATCGTCGGCTCGGCTTTCGGGGCCATCAGCGAGGTGATCGGCGAATTGCAGAGCGCAGCCGGGGCCGCCGAGCGCATCGCCGAACTCTTGGCGACGCGCAGCCTGATCCAGGCCCCGCCCGCTAACCAGCTTCAGCGCCTGCCGCCCCGGCCCGTCGGCGCGCTCAGCCTTGAGGCGGTGCGCTTCGCCTACCCCTCGCGCCCGGGTGTGCCGGCCATCGACGGCATCGACCTGGAGATCCGCCCCGGCGAGACGCTGGCACTGGTGGGGCCATCTGGTGCGGGCAAGTCGACTCTATTCGACCTGCTGCTGCGCTTCTCCGATCCGGATTCCGGCGAGGTTCGGGTAGATGGGGTGCCGCTCAGGTCGCTGGACCCGGCCGACCTGCGCCGTTGCTTTGCCCTGGTGTCGCAGTCGCCGGCGCTGTTCTTCGGCAGCGTGGAGGAGAACATTCGTTATGGCTGCCCGGCTGCCACCGCCGAGCAGGTGGAGGCGGCGGCACGTGCCGCCCACGCCCACGAGTTCATTGCGCGCATGCCCGATGGCTATCGCACCCACCTAGGCGATGCCGGAGCCGGGCTGTCTGGCGGGCAACGTCAGCGCCTGGCCATTGCCCGCGCGCTGCTGGTGGATGCGCCCATTCTGCTGCTGGACGAGGCGACCAGCGCGCTGGACGCCGAGAGCGAATACCAGATTCAGCAGGCGCTGCCGGCGTTGATGCAGGGGCGTACGACCCTGGTGATCGCTCACCGCCTGGCGACGGTGCAGCGGGCGGACCGCATCGCGGTGATCGATCAGGGCCGCCTGGTGGCGATCGGTACCCACGCCGAGCTGGTGCACAGCAGCCCGCTGTATGCGCGCCTGGCCGAGCTGCAGTTTTCAACCCATGGGGACGCGGCGGGTGACCGCGCCTGAGGAGCTGTTGGTGTCAACGGAACTGAACGTGCTGGTGCTGGGTGGCTATGGCAATTTCGGCCGCCTGATCGTCCGGCGCTTGGCCAGTGTGCCCGGTGTGCGGGTGCTGGTGGCGGGGCGCAACCTGGAGAAGGCTCAGGCGGTGGCCGAGGCGCAAGGTGCCCGTGCGGTGCGGCTGGATATCGACGAGCCGGGGCTGGCGGAGGCGTTCTCGCAGTTCGACGTGCAGGTGGTGATCTCCACCGTGGGGCCGTTCCAGGGGCAGGACTACCGCGTCGCCGAGGCCGCCCTGGCGGCGGGTTCGCACTACATCGACCTGGCGGATGCGCGGGGCTTCGTGTGCGGCATCACCCGGCTGGACGAGGTGGCCCGTCAGCGCGGCGTATTGCTCTGCGCCGGGGCGAGCTCCGTGCCCGGCCTGAGTGCGGCGGTGGTGGATGAGCTGCTCCCCCGTTTCGGTCGCCTGGAGCGCATCGAGCATGGCATCAGCTCTTCGGAAAAGACGCCGGGCGTCTCCACCCTGGCAGCGGTGCTCAACTATTGCGGGCGGCCGATCCGTTGCTGGCGGGAAGGGCAGTGGCGCTCGGTGCATGGCTGGCAGGACCTGCGGCTGCAGCGCTTCCGCCTGCCCATGGGGGGCCGCTGGATCGGCGCCTGCGATGTACCGGACCTGGAGCTTTTCCCCGCGCGCTACCCCGGGGTGCGGGAGGTGAGCTTCCGCGCCGGTGTCGGCCTGCGTCTGACTCAGTTCGGTACCTGGGCGCTGTCTTGGCTGGTGCGTGCCGGCTTGTTGCGTGATGCCGTTCGGCTTGCGCCGCTGCTGCGGCGGGGGGCGGTGATGCTGGAGCCGCTGGGAGACGGGCTGAGTGGCATGTTCGTGCGGCTGTCCGGCCAGGACCCGAGCGGGCTGCCGCTGACGCTCACCTGGGAGTTGCTCGCCCATGACAACGACGGCCCCAATATTCCCTGCATGGCGGCCGTGGCGCTGGTGCGCAAGTTGGCGAATGGCAGCCTTGTGGCGCGTGGGGCAATGCCCTGCATCGGCCTGTTCAGTACCCAGGAGTACCTGGCAGAGCTGGAGGGCATGCGGATCGAGATCCAGGTGCGCGAGGGCTGATTGCCAGTCATGAAAAAACCGGCCACCAGGGCCGGTTTTTTCATGGGGTCGTAACTCAGCGGTATTCGCAGAGGTAGGCGGTGTCCTGAGCGACCTTGAGCTGGAACTTGCTGTTGGCCGGTACGGTGAACCGGGTGCCGGCGGCGAAGGTTTCCCATTGCTCGCTGCCCGGCAGCTTGACGGTCAGGGCGCCGGCGATGACGTGCATCACTTCCAGCTGGTTGGTGCCGAATTCGTAGTCGCCAGCGGCCATGACGCCAATGGTGGCGGGGCCTTCGCTCATGCCGAAGGCGATGGATTTTACAGTGCCGTCGAAGTACTCGTTGACCTTGAACATGGGGCGGGCTCCTTGGAAAGGGGTCTAAAAAGGCTCGCCAGTATGCCGAAGGCGTCTGACAGCGTCACTAGTCCCTTTGGGTCGGCGATGCTGGCAGGAGAAGGGGCAATAGCCGGGCGGTATTGCGCGCATCTTCCAGGGCGCGGTGCTGTTGTCCCTGGAAGCTGAGTCCGGCCAGTTGCAGGGCGGCATTGAGGCCGACCGGGCGCTTGAGTTGGCGGGCTTTCGCGAAGTGCTGCTTGAGGTTCAGGTGGGGGAGGTTCGCCAGCAGGCTGTTGAGCTGGTTTTGCCGCCACTCCTGTTCCAGTTGGCGGCGGTCGTAGTCGCCCCAACTGCCCCAGCCCACCAGGCGAGCGTGGTGGTTGTCGAGCCAGCGCTCGAAGGCTGTCCAGACGCTGGGCAGGGGCTGCGCGGTGTCCACATTGGCCTGGGTGATGTGAGTGAGTTCGCGGCAGAACGGTGTCAGGCAGGGGCGTCGCTGCGGGCGCACGAAACGCTGGAAGTGGTCCAGCTCACGGCCCTCGGTGCTGACCAGGGTGGCGCCGATCTCGATGATTTCCATTTCCTCCATGGGCCAGCCGCCTTCGTCGGTGGTGGCTTCCAGGTCTATCACCAGCCAGTGCGGCATGGGGCTCTCCTTGGCGCCTGCAGGGTGTCTGCGATGGGCTGCGAGCGAGTATGGGGGCGCTTTCGCGGCACCGCAAACCGCGTGATAGGCTTCTTTGGACAGTCGAATGCGGAGGTGTGAGATGGCGAAGGTGAGCTTTATCGGGTTGGGCGTGATGGGGTTCCACATGGCCGGTCACCTGGCCTGCGAAGGGCATGAGGTGCGGGTCTACAACCGCACGTTGGAGAAGGCCCTGCTCTGGTGTGACGAGTTCGCCGGCGAGTACTTCGCAACGCCCCGCGAAGCGGCTGAGGGCTCCGAGTTCGTGATGACCTGCGTTGGCAATGACGATGACCTGCGTGCAGTACTGCTCGGCGATCATGGCGCCTTTGCCGGCATGTCCCCGGGGAGCCTGCTGGTCGATCACACCACGGCCTCGGCATCCGTGGCCCGCGAGTTGGCGGTCCTGGCTGCGGAGCGGGAGCTGGGCTTCCTCGATGCGCCGGTGTCCGGCGGCCAATCTGGCGCCGAGAGCGGCATGCTGACCATCATGGTGGGCGGCGAACGAGAACTGTACGAGCGGGCGGCACCTGTCATCGAGGCTTACGCGCGGATGAGCCGCTTGATGGGGCCCACCGGTAGCGGGCAATTGACCAAGATGGTGAACCAGATTTGCGTGGGGGGCCTGTTGCAGGCGCTGTCCGAGGGGCTGCACTTCGCCCGCAGTGCCGGCCTGGATGCGGTGGCGGCGATGGAGGTGATCGGTAAGGGGGCAGCGCAGTCCTGGCAGCTCGACCACCGTCACCAGAGCATGCTGGAGGGCAAGTTCGACTTCGGCTTCGCGGTCGATCTGATGCGCAAGGACTACGCGATCGTTTTCGAGGAGGCGCAGCGCAACGGTATTTCGCTGCCGGTGACCGAGCTGGTGGATCGCTTCTATGGGGAGATTCAGCAGGAGGGTGGCGGTCGTTGGGACACCTCCAGCCTGATCACGCGGTTAACCCGCTGACGTGTCAGGCGCGAAAGATGAGGTACACCGCGCCGAGCAGGTTCAAGCCCTGTCCAGAGGTACTCCAGCTTCAGCGGCTGTTGCACGAAGTAGACGCTGAAGGGAGGCAGGGCTCCTGCATGGTCTTCAGTTGGGCGACCGATGGTGCGGTATAGCCGGTAGGGTTGGCAGGCACACCAGTAGCTGGTGCTCGAACAGTGCGATACCCCAATTGATGAGCGCGGTTCAGGGTGCCTTGCCAGGGAAGGCCATGAGGGGGAGAGGCTCAGGAGGATGGCAGCCTGTATCCAGATGGGCACGGCAGAGCCTGGGTATTGGATGAAACAGAGGCTTAATGGGCATGGCGGCGGGGTGAGAAGGGGGCTTGATGCGGAGTGTGTGGGGGTGGCTGGCCGTTGCGGTGCTGGCGCTTTTGGCGGGCGGCCTGGGCTGGTGGAGTTGGACGTTGCGCGCGCCGACGGCACAAGTGGTGAGCCTGGTGGTTCCGCCGGCCTTCGTCTTGGCCAGGGATTTCAGTTTCGATACCTATCGCTTGGCGTGGAGTGGGCGCGATCTGGAACTGCTCGACGAGGCGGGGCGCTCCTTGTGGCGAACGAATGGGGCATTTCTTTCGGCTGGGAAGGCTGAGCCGGCGTTGCGCTGCGATGAGCAGAGCCTGGAGGGATTCCAGGTTGCCGGTGGTCGGCTGCAGGTCTTTGGTCACCTGCGCTGCACGGATGGCCGTGTCAGCACTTATCGCCTGGCGATGCAGGCTGAAGGTGAGCGTGGCGTGCGCGTTTCGGTGATCGTGGGTGATCCCGCACTCGACCGGCTCACCCTGCGTTGGCAGCAAGAGCCCGACGAGCGGTTTAGAGGTTTCAGCGATGCCGCAACAGGCAGTGAAAGCGCAGTGTCGGTGCCTGTTGTTGAGGGGCGATGGATGGGGGAACCTTCTCGGTCGCTGCTGTTGATTTCGTCGCACCGGGCGTTCCAGAGCGGGGTGGGAACCAGGCAGTTCTTCGGGCTGGAGAGCGCTGGAGTCGTTTCTCTGGAGGTCGAGGCCGGGAGCCTTGAGTTGCGGGTGGCCAGGGCAATGCCATAAACGGCCTTCCGGCGCCGCTGTTCGGGCTTGGTGGCGGGTTTGTGCGGGCTCTCCACAGCCGGCCTTCACGCGAGTAGAATCCGCGCTCCCATCAGCCCTGTCATCACTCCGCGATCATGATCTGCCGAGCAGGTTGCGGTGCCTGCTGCATCGCACCGTCCATTTCTTCCCCCATTCCAGGCATGCCCAACGGCAAGGTCGCCGGACAGCGTTGTCTGCACTTGTCCCCCGATCATCTATGTCGGTTGTTTGGCAGGCCTGAGCGTCCAGACGTTTGTTCGGCCTTTGATGCCGATCCTTTTGTCTGTGGCGAAACCCGGGAGGAGGCTATACGTTTGCTGGGCTGGCTGGAACAAGAGACCGCTGTGGCGGTCAGGCACTCTGTCCGGTAGGCGTCCAAGAGGGACGATGACTGATCATCGAATAACAAGGAGAAGAAGGATGGTTTCGCTGCAACGAATCGCCATGGCCTGCGGGCTGGGTGTCCTGCTGGCGTCGGCTGCCCACGCCGAGGACTGGAAGCTGGCCAAGGACGAAGATGGCATCAAGGTCTATCTCAGCGAGGTATCCGGGTCCAAGTACAAGGCCTATCGCGGGGTTGTCACCATCAAGTCGGACGTCGCTACCCTGCGCAAGTTGCAGGAGGATGTGTCCGGTTCCTGCAAATGGATCCACGAGTGTGAGCGGCAAAAGCTGCTGAAGAGCGACGGCGCGGATAGCTGGACCTACACCCGTTTCAATACGCCTTGGCCGGTGACCCCGCGTGATTCGGTCATCCATGCGGTTACCAGCGAAGGCACCGATGGCAGCCTGACGCGCACCCTCAAGGGCGAGCCGACGTACATGCCGGAGGAGAAAGGTTACGTTCGGGTGGCGTCTGTTGAGGGCGTGTGGAAGTTCGTACCAAAAGGCGCCGATACGGTGGAGGTGATTTATCAGGTCCATACCGAGCCGGGTGGCAGCGTGCCGTCCTGGCTGGCCAACAGCTTCGTGGTCGATGCGCCGTTCAATACTCTGGACCACCTGCGCAAGCTGGCCGAGAAGAAATGATCCATCGCTGAGATGAAAAAGGCTGCCAATAGGCAGCCTTTTTAGTGGAGTCCGCGTTTACTTGCGAGCGTTGAGCTCGACATAATCGCGTTGCTCCGGGCCGGTGTACAGTTGGCGTGGACGGCCGATCTTGTACGGGCTGGAGAGCATTTCCTTCCAGTGAGAGATCCAGCCAACGGTACGCGCCAGGGCAAAGATCACGGTGAACATGCTGGTCGGGATACCGATGGCCTTCAGGATGATGCCGGAGTAGAAGTCCACGTTCGGGTAGAGGTTGCGCTCCTTGAAGTAAGGATCGTTGCGCGCGATCTCTTCCAGCTTCATGGCCAGTTCGAGTTGCGGATCGTTGATGCCCAGTTCGGCCAGTACTTCATCGCAGGTCTGCTTCATGACCTTGGCGCGGGGGTCGAAGTTCTTGTAAACGCGGTGACCGAAGCCCATCAGCTTGAACGGATCGTTCTTGTCCTTGGCCTTGGCGACGTACTTCTCGATGTTGGAGACATCGCCGATCTCGTCCAGCATGGTCAGCACTGCTTCGTTGGCGCCGCCGTGTGCCGGGCCCCAGAGGGCGGCAATGCCGGCAGCGATGCAGGCGAACGGGTTGGCGCCGGAGGAGCCGGCCAGGCGAACGGTAGAGGTGGAGGCGTTCTGCTCGTGGTCCGCATGCAGGATGAAGATGCGATCCATGGCCTTAGCCAGTACCGGGCTGATCGGTTTGATCTCGCACGGGGTGTTGAACATCATGTGCAGGAAGTTTTCCGCGTAGTTCAGGTCATTACGCGGGTACATCATGGGCTGACCCATGGAGTACTTGTAGACCATCGCTGCGATGGTCGGCATCTTGGCGACCAGGCGGATCGCGGAGATCTCGCGATGGTGCGGGTCATTAATGTCCAGGGAGTCGTGGTAGAAGGCGGAGAGGGCACCAACTACGCCGCACATGATGGCCATCGGGTGAGCATCACGACGGAAGCCGTTGAAGAAGCTCTTCAGTTGTTCATGCACCATGGTGTGATTCTTCACGGTGCCGACGAACTTGGCCTTTTCCTCGGCACTGGGAAGTTCGCCGTTCAGCAGCAAGTAGCAGGTTTCCAGGTAATCGGAATTCTCGGCCAGTTGCTCAATGGGGTAGCCGCGGTGAAGCAGAATGCCCTTGTCGCCGTCGATGTAGGTGATCTTCGACTCACATGAGGCGGTAGACATAAAGCCAGGATCAAACGTGAAGCGCCCCGTGGAGGTCAGGCCCCGCACATCGATTACATCGGGACCTACGGTTCCGGACAGAACGGGCAGCTCGACGGGGGCTACGCCCTCGATGATCAACTGCGCTTTTTTGTCAGCCATAACGGCCTCCTATTTATGCTTGAAATCATCAGACAGCCCCCCACGCAGGGCCCGCATCACTATAGAGGTATAAATCCGAATGTCAATTTGGAGAAACCCATGTGGCAGGCGGGTTTGCGGGCGTTTTTCGAGTAAAAAGGCGGCCTATTTACGCCTTTTATTTAGGGTGTGCAATCCGCTATTGGGTGGGGGGGATTGCGTTGTCATTAGTCAGCTAACTGTCTATACTCACGGCCCGACCTCAGGGGGCTTTGAAGGCCTGTAATCCGGAGGTTGGCACTCCCTTGGTGAGGGGTACCTGACCAGTGCACTTCCCGACAACTTGCCCTGATTGTTAGGGGCCTCAGTGTGAAAAAAAGCCGTGAATAGCCAACGACCTGTAAACCTAGATCTCAGGACCATCAAACTCCCGATCACAGCTTATACGTCCATTCTTCACCGCATTTCTGGTGTCATCCTCTTCATCGGTATTGCTGTGCTGCTCTACGCACTTGGCAAGTCGCTGGAGTCCGAGGCTGGCTTCGAGAGCGTGAAAGCGTGTCTGACCAATCCGCTGGCCAAGCTTGTGATTTGGGGCCTGCTGTCCGCACTGCTCTATCACTTGGTGGCTGGCGTGCGCCACCTGGTAATGGATGCGGGTGTCGGTGAGACGCTCGAGGGCGGCAAGCGGGGCTCGAAAATCGTCATCGCAGTTTCGGCTGTGCTGATCATTCTCGCGGGGGTATGGGTATGGTAACTAACGTCACGAACTTCTCGCGTTCGGGTCTCTACGACTGGATGGCTCAGCGCGTCTCTGCGGTCGTTCTCGCGGCTTATTTCCTTTTCCTGCTGGGGTACCTCGTTGCTCACCCCGGACTGACCTTCGCCGATTGGCATGGTCTGTTCTCACAGAGCTGGATGCGCATTTTCAGTCTGCTCGGACTGGTCGCCCTGGGTGTCCATGCCTGGGTCGGCATGTGGACCATTTCCACTGACTACCTGACGCCGATGGCGCTGGGGCGTTGGGCGGTGGTCGTGCGTTTCCTGTTCCAGGCCGTTTGCGGTATGGCGATGTTCGCCTACTTCGTCTGGGGCGTTCAGATTCTGTGGGGTATCTGATTCATGGCTAACATTCGTACTCTTTCCTTCGATGCCATCATCGTCGGTGGTGGTGGTGCTGGCATGCGCGCTGCTCTGCAGCTGGCTCAGGGCGGTCACAAGACTGCCGTGGTGACCAAGGTCTTCCCGACCCGCTCCCATACCGTTTCCGCCCAGGGTGGCATCACCTGCGCCATTGCTTCGGCCGACCCGAACGACGATTGGCGCTGGCACATGTACGACACCGTCAAGGGCTCCGACTACATCGGTGACCAGGACGCCATCGAGTACATGTGCTCCGTGGGGCCGGAAGCCGTGTTCGAGCTTGAGCACATGGGTCTGCCGTTTTCTCGTACCGAGCAAGGCCGCATCTACCAGCGTCCGTTCGGTGGACAGTCCAAAGATTTCGGCAAGGGCGGCCAGGCGGCTCGTACCTGCGCTGCAGCTGACCGTACCGGTCACGCACTGCTGCACACCCTGTACCAAGCCAACTTGAAGAACGGCACCTCGTTCCTTAACGAGTGGTATGCCGTTGATCTGGTGAAGAACCAGGACGGCGCCATCGTTGGCATCATTGCCATCTGCATCGAGACCGGCGAAACCGTCTACATCCGTTCCAAGGCTGTTGTTCTGGCCACCGGCGGTGCAGGCCGTATCTACGCTTCCACCACAAACGCCCTGATCAATACCGGTGACGGCGTTGGCATGGCCCTGCGTGCTGGCGTGCCGGTCCAGGACATTGAGATGTGGCAATTCCACCCGACCGGTATTGCCGGCGCCGGCGTGCTGGTGACCGAAGGTTGCCGTGGTGAAGGTGGTTATCTTATCAACGCCCATGGCGAGCGTTTCATGGAGCGTTACGCTCCGAACGCCAAGGACCTGGCAGGCCGTGATGTGGTTGCCCGCTCCATGGTCAAGGAAGTGATCGCCGGTAACGGCGTCGGGCCGAACAAGGACCACGTCCTGCTGAAGCTGGACCACCTCGGTGAGGAAGTCCTGCACAGCCGCCTGCCCGGCATCTGCGAACTGTCCAAGACCTTCGCGCACGTCGACCCGGTCGTTGCGCCAATCCCGGTCATCCCGACCTGCCACTACATGATGGGGGGCGTTGCCACCAACATCCACGGCCAGGCCATCACCCAGGACGCCAACGGTAACGACACGATCGTCGAAGGTCTGTTCGCGGTGGGCGAAGTCGCATGTGTATCCGTACACGGTGCTAACCGCCTTGGCGGCAACTCCCTGCTGGATCTGGTGGTCTTCGGTCGTGCAGCTGGTCTGCACCTGGAGAAAGCCCTCAAGGAAGGTATCGAAACCCGTGGTGCAAGCGACACCGACATCGAGCAGTCGCTCAAGCGTCTGGCTGGTGTCAACGAGCGCTCCAGCGGTGAAGAAGTTGCCCCGCTGAAGCGTGAGCTGCAACAGTGCATGCAGAACTACTTCGGTGTGTTCCGCACCGGCGAATACATGCAGAAGGGCATCGCCCAGCTTGCCGATCTGCGCGAGCGCATCGCCGGCGTCAAGATCAACGACAAGTCCCAGGCTTTCAACACTGCGCGCATCGAAGCGCTGGAGTTGCAGAACCTGCTGGAAGTCGCGGAAGCCACTGCCATCGCTGCCGAGGTCCGCAAGGAGTCCCGTGGTGCCCATGCCCGCGAAGACTTCGAGGATCGGGACGACGAGAACTGGCTGTGCCATACCCTGTACTTCCCGGGTGAGAAGCGCGTATCCAAGCGCGCCGTCAACTTCGCGCCGAAGACCGTTCCGGCCTTCGAACCCAAAGTACGTACCTATTAAGGGTGGCCGACATGTCCAACACTCTCACTGTCAGCGTCTATCGCTACAACCCGGAGCGCGACAGCGCTCCGACCATGCAGGACTTCCAGGTTGATACCGGTGGCAGGGACATCATGGTTCTCGATGTCCTGGCCCTGATCAAGGAAAAGGACGAGGGTTTCTCCTACCGTCGTTCCTGCCGCGAAGGCGTCTGCGGTTCCGATGGCATGAACATCAACGGCAAGAATGGCCTGGCCTGCATCACCCCGCTTTCCGCAGCTGGGCTGAAGGGCGGCAAGCTGGTGATCCGCCCGTTGCCGGGGCTGCCGGTCATTCGTGACCTCGTTGTTGACATGAGCATCTTCTACAAGCAGTACGAGAAGGTGAAACCTTTCCTGCAGAACGATACGCCTGCTCCGGCGATCGAGCGTCTGCAGTCTCCGGAACAGCGCGAGAAGCTGGACGGTCTGTACGAGTGCATCCTGTGCGCTTGCTGCTCGACATCCTGCCCGTCGTTCTGGTGGAACCCCGACAAGTTCCTCGGTCCCGCTGCGTTGTTGCAGGCCTACCGTTTCCTGGCCGACAGCCGTGACACCAAGACCGAGGAGCGCCTGGCTGCTCTTGATGACCCGTTCAGCGTATTCCGCTGCCGCGGCATCATGAACTGCGTGAACGTTTGCCCCAAGGGTCTGAACCCCACCAAGGCAATCGGTCACGTACGCAACATGCTGCTGCAAAGCGGTACCTGATGCGCTACATGCTGTACCCGTAACACCTGCGGCGCCCTTCTGGGCGCCGCAGTACAACCAGGACCGACGCTCACAAAGCCGAAGTCCTTACTTGAAATGATATAGATGACCAGCAGGGGCAACCGGGCTGGTGCCCGGACTATCTGCGGGATCCTTAGTGGCTTTCATCCTGGTCGCCGTACCCGGAGGTGAGGCTGCGATGCCGATTCCACGCCGGTGGTGTCCCCTTACCGAGGGTGACCAAGCATGCAAGAAAGCGAAATGCAGCGCATGTGGAACAGCGCCCACCTATCCGGTGGCAACGCTGCATATGTGGAAGAGCTCTATGAGCTTTACCTGCACGATCCCAACGCTGTGCCAGAAGAGTGGCGCACCTACTTCCAGAAGTTGCCGTCCGACGGCAATGCAGCCACCGAT
Source organism: Pseudomonas sp. ENNP23 (assembly GCF_001728945.1). NCBI lineage: Bacteria > Pseudomonadati > Pseudomonadota > Gammaproteobacteria > Pseudomonadales > Pseudomonadaceae > Pseudomonas > Pseudomonas sp. ENNP23. The sequence goes on along the minus strand of NZ_LYSP01000027.1, from coordinate 65,242 downwards.
GTATCGCATTCTACTGTTCGCGACCATTTCGTCCTGCTCGCCAAGAATCAGCGCCGTGCCCAGCCGGTTTCCGCTGGCAGCGTCAGCTCCGAGCACGAGAAGAAGCAGGTTGAAGTCCTGCGCCTGATCCAGGCCTTCCGCATGCGCGGCCATCAGGCGTCCCAGCTCGACCCCCTTGGCCTCTGGCAGCGCAAGGCCCCGGCCGATCTGGCGATCAATCACTACGGCCTGACCGATGCCGATCTCGACACCACCTTCCGTACCGGTGAACTCTACATCGGCAAGGAAGAGGCAACTCTGCGCGAGATCCACCAGGCCCTGCAGCAAACCTATTGCAGCACCTTCGGCGCCGAGTTCACCCATATCGTCGATTCCGAGCAGCGCAAGTGGTTCCAGCAGCGTCTGGAAAGTGTGCGTGGCCGTCCGTCCTTCTCCCCTGAGGTCAAGAGCCACCTGCTCGAGCGACTGACTGCGGCAGAAGGTCTGGAGAAGTACCTGGGCACCAAATACCCGGGTACCAAGCGTTTCGGCCTGGAAGGTGGTGAAAGCCTGATCCCGATGCTGGACGAGATCATCCAGCGTTCCGGCGCATACGGCACCCAGGAGATCGTCATCGGCATGGCCCACCGTGGCCGCCTGAACGTACTGGTCAACACCTTCGGCAAGAACCCGCGCGACCTCTTCGACGAGTTCGAAGGCAAGAAAGTCGAAGGTTTGTCCTCCGGTGACGTGAAGTACCACCAAGGCTTCTCCTCCAACGTCATGACCGCCGGTGGCGAAGTACACCTGGCCCTGGCGTTCAACCCGTCTCACCTGGAAATCGTTTCCCCGGTGGTGGAAGGTTCCGTTCGCGCTCGCCAGGACCGTCGCAATGACAAGACTGGCGACAAGGTGCTGCCGATCTCCATCCATGGCGACGCTGCCTTCGCAGGCCAGGGCGTGGTCATGGAAACCTTCCAGATGTCGCAGACCCGTGGTTACCGCACCGGCGGTACGGTTCACATCGTCATCAACAACCAGGTAGGTTTCACCACCAGCCGTCAGGAGGATGCGCGTTCCACCGAGTACGCCACCGACGTCGCGAAGATGATTCAGGCGCCGATCTTCCACGTGAACGGTGATGACCCTGAGGCCGTCCTGTTTGTGACCCAACTGGCTGTTGACTACCGCATGCAGTTCAAGCGTGACGTGGTGATCGACCTGGTCTGCTACCGTCGCCGCGGCCACAACGAGGCCGACGAGCCGTCTGGCACCCAGCCGCTGATGTACCAGCAGATCGCCAAGCAGCGCACCACCCGTGAGCTGTATGCCGATGCCTTGATCCAGGGCGGCGTGCTCGATGCCGAGCGCATCCAGGCCAAGATGGACGAGTACCGCACTGCGCTGGACAACGGCCAGCACGTGGTCAAGAGCCTGGTTAAGGAGCCCAACAAGGAGCTGTTCGTCGATTGGCGTCCGTACCTGGGCCATGCCTGGACCGCGCGTCACGACACCCGTTTCGACCTGAAGACCCTGCAGGAACTCTCCGCCAAGCTGCTGGAGATCCCGGAAGGTTTCGTCGTCCAGCGTCAGGTCTCGAAGATCCTCGAAGACCGCCAGAAGATGGGCGCCGGCGGCCTGCCGATCAACTGGGGCTACGCCGAGACAATGGCCTACGCCACCCTGCTGTTCGAAGGCCACCCGGTTCGCATCACTGGCCAGGACGTGGGGCGCGGCACCTTCTCGCACCGCCACGCGGCGCTGCACAACCAGAAGGACGCCAGCACCTACCTGCCGCTGCAGAACTTGTTCGACGGCCAGCCGAGCTTCGAACTGTACGATTCCTACCTCTCCGAGGAAGCAGTACTGGCGTTCGAATACGGTTACTCCACCACCACGCCCAACGCGCTGGTGATCTGGGAAGCCCAGTTTGGTGACTTCGCCAACGGCGCCCAGGTGGTGATCGACCAGTTCATCACCAGCGGCGAGCACAAGTGGGGCCGTCTGTGCGGCCTGACCATGCTGCTGCCGCACGGCTACGAAGGTCAGGGCCCGGAGCACTCCTCCGCGCGTCTGGAGCGCTACCTGCAGCTGTGCGCCGAGCACAACATCCAGGTCTGCGTGCCTACCACGCCGGCTCAGGTCTACCACATGCTGCGCCGCCAGGTGATTCGCCCGCTGCGCAAGCCGCTGGTTGCCCTTACGCCCAAGTCGCTGCTGCGTCACAAGCTGGCCATCTCCACCCTGGAGGACCTGGCCGAAGGCTCCTTCCAGACCGTCATCGGCGAGATCGATCCGATCGACCCGAAGAAGGTCGAACGCCTCGTGCTCTGCAGCGGCAAGGTCTACTACGACCTGCTGGAGAAGCGTCGCACCGAAGGCCGCGAGGACATCGCGATCGTGCGTATCGAGCAGCTGTATCCGTTCCCGGAAGACGACCTGGCCGAGGTTCTGGCTGCCTACAAGAACCTCAAGCACATCGTCTGGTGCCAGGAAGAGCCCATGAACCAGGGCGCCTGGTACTGCAGCCAGCACCATATGCGTCGTGTGGCCAGCGCCCACAAGAAAGGCCTGTTCCTCGAGTACGCCGGGCGTGATGCCTCGGCTTCTCCGGCCTGTGGCTACGCCTCCATGCACGCTGAGCAGCAGGAAAAACTGCTGCAGGACGCCTTTACTGTTTAACGCCTTCGCGCAGAAAACCGAATCAGACAGGAAAAACACACAATGGCTATCGAGATCAAAGCCCCAACCTTCCCGGAATCGGTCGCCGACGGCACCGTAGCCACCTGGCACAAGAAGCCGGGCGACGCCGTCAAGCGTGACGAGCTGATCGTCGACATCGAGACCGACAAAGTCGTAATGGAAGTGCTGGCCGAGGCCGACGGCGTACTGGCAGAAATCGTCAAGAACGAGGGCGACACCGTCCTCAGTGGCGAGCTGCTGGGCAAACTGAACGAAGGCGGCGCTGCTGCTGCCGCCCCGGCCGCCCCGGCCGCCCCGGCCGCCGCTGCTGCCCCGGCTCCGGCCGCTCAGGCTGCTGCCCCCGCTGCTGCTGGTGACGACGCCATCCTGTCCCCGGCCGCTCGCAAGCTGGCCGAGGAAAACGGCATCGACCCGAACAGCATCGCCGGCACCGGCAAAGGTGGCCGCGTGACCAAGGAAGACGTGGTCGCCGCTGTCGAGGCGAAGAAGAACGCCCCGGCTGCTCCGGCCGCCAAGCCGGCCGCTCCGGCCGCCGAGGCCCCGGTATTCGCTGCAGGCGACCGTGTCGAGAAGCGCGTCCCGATGACCCGCCTGCGTGCCAAGGTTGCCGAGCGTCTGGTTGAAGCCCAGTCCACCATGGCCATGCTGACCACCTTCAACGAAGTGGACATGACCGAAGTCATGGCCCTGCGTTCGAAGTACAAGGACCTGTTCGAGAAGACCCACAACGGCGTTCGCCTGGGCTTCATGTCCTTCTTCGTCAAGGCTTCCGTCGAAGCGCTGAAGCGCTTCCCGGCTGTCAACGCTTCCATCGACGGCAATGACATCGTCTACCACGGCTACCAGGACATCGGCGTCGCCGTTTCCAGCGACCGTGGCCTGGTGGTACCGGTCCTGCGCAACGCCGAGCTGATGAGCCTGGCCGAAGTCGAGAACGGCATCGCCACCTTTGGCAAGAAGGCGCGCGAGGGCAAGCTGTCCATCGACGAGATGACCGGTGGCACCTTCACCATCACCAACGGCGGCACCTTCGGTTCGATGATGTCGACCCCGATCGTCAACCCGCCGCAGGCCGCCATCCTCGGCATGCACAACATCATCCAGCGCCCCATGGCGATCAATGGCCAGGTTGTGATCCGGCCGATGATGTACCTGGCTCTGTCCTACGATCACCGTCTGATCGATGGCAAGGAAGCCGTCAGCTTCCTGGTAACCATCAAGAACCTGCTGGAAGACCCGGCTCGTCTGCTGCTGGACATCTGATCGGCGATCTCTCCAAACGGCGGCCCCGCAAGGGGCCGTCCGGTTTCATACGAGAAGGAATGAGTTATGACCCAGAAATTCGACGTGGTAGTGATTGGTGCGGGCCCTGGCGGTTACGTGGCAGCCATCAAGGCGGCCCAGCTCGGCCTGAAAACCGCCTGCATCGAGAAGTACCAGGGTAAGGACGGCAAGACCGCACTGGGCGGCACTTGCCTGAACGTCGGCTGCATCCCGTCGAAGGCGCTGCTGGACAGCTCGTACAAGTACCACGAGGCCCATGAGGCCTTCAAAGTGCACGGTATCGAAGCCAAGGGCGTTTCCATCGACGTGCCGACCATGGTTGGCCGCAAGGACACCATCGTCAAGAACCTGACCGGCGGCGTCAGCACCCTGTTCAAGGCCAATGGCGTCACCCTGCTGGAAGGCCACGGCAAGCTGCTGGCCAACAAGCAGGTCGAAGTTACCGGTCTGGACGGCAAGGTCCAGGTCGTCGAGGCCGAGAACGTCATCCTCGCCTCCGGCTCCAAGCCGGTCGAGATTCCTCCGGCCCCGGTTGATCAGGACGTCATTGTCGACTCCACCGGCGCACTGGACTTCCAGTCCGTTCCGAAGAAGCTGGGCGTGATCGGTGCCGGCGTTATCGGCCTGGAGCTGGGTTCCGTCTGGGCCCGCCTGGGTGCTGAAGTGACTGTCATCGAAGCCCTGGACAAGTTCCTGCCGGCTGCTGACGAGCAGATCGCCAAAGAAGCCCTGAAGATCCTCACCAAGCAGGGCCTGAAGATTCGCCTGGGCGCCCGCGTGACCGGCACTGAGGTGAAGAAGAAGCAGGTCACTGTCAGCTTCACCGACGCCAATGGCGAGCAGAAGGAAGTCTTCGACAAGCTGATCGTCGCGGTCGGCCGTCGCCCGGTGACCACCGACCTGCTGGCCACTGACAGCGGTGTCACCCTCGACGAGCGTGGCTACATCTACGTCGACGACCACTGCAAGACCAGCGTCCCGGGCGTCTACGCCATCGGTGATGTGGTACGTGGCGCCATGCTGGCTCACAAGGCCTCGGAAGAGGGCATCATGGTTGCCGAGCGCATCGCAGGCCACAAGGCCCAGATGAACTACGACCTGATCCCGTCCGTGATCTACACCCATCCGGAAATCGCATGGGTCGGCAAGACCGAGCAGTCCCTGAAAGCCGAAGGTGTCGAAATCAACGTCGGTACCTTCCCCTTCGCCGCCAGCGGCCGTGCCATGGCAGCCAATGACACTGCCGGCCTGGTGAAGGTCATCGCCGATGCCAAGACCGACCGCGTTCTGGGCGTCCATGTAATTGGCCCGAGCGCTGCCGAGCTGGTCCAGCAAGGCGCCATCGGTATGGAGTTCGGCACCAGTGCCGAGGATCTGGGCATGATGGTCTTCTCGCACCCGACCCTGTCCGAAGCGCTCCACGAAGCGGCCCTGGCCGTCAACGGCCACGCGATCCACATCGCCAACCGCAAGAAGCGCTGAGCACTATCCCCGGGGAGGGCGCGCGCGACCTTCCCGGGGCAGCAGAACCACGGTGGGCAGCCCGTCGTGAACGCCTCGGGTGTTCGCCGCGGAACGCTCGCCGGACTGCCCCAGGGCAGTCACAGGTGGCGCGGCACCACGAATGCAGCGCCGAATGCGCAATACCCAAACGAAGACGGTAGACAAGCATGAATCTCCACGAATATCAGGGTAAGCAGCTGTTCGCTGAATACGGCCTGCCCGTATCCAAGGGCTTTGCCGTAGACACCCCGGAAGAAGCCGCTGAAGCCTGCGACAAGATCGGTGGCAGCGAATGGGTCGTTAAGGCCCAGGTCCACGCCGGTGGCCGCGGCAAAGCGGGCGGTGTGAAGCTGGTCAAGAGCAAGGAAGACGCCAAGGCCTTCGCCGCCAACTGGCTGGGCAAGCGCCTGGTGACCTACCAGACTGACGCCAATGGTCAGCCGGTCAGCAAGATCCTGGTCGAGTCCTGCACCGATATCGCCAAGGAACTGTACCTGGGCGCCGTGGTAGACCGTTCCAGCCGCCGCATCGTGTTCATGGCCTCCACCGAAGGTGGCGTGGACATCGAGAAAGTAGCCCACGAGACTCCCGAGAAGATCCTCAAGGCCACCATCGATCCGCTGGTTGGTGCTCAGCCCTACCAGGGCCGCGAGCTGGCCTTCCAACTGGGTCTGCAAGGCGACCAGATCAAGCAGTTCACCCACATCTTCGTGAACCTGGCCAAGCTGTTCCAGGACTACGACCTGGCCCTGCTGGAAGTGAACCCGCTGGTCATCAAGGCCGACGGCAACCTGCACTGCCTGGACGCCAAGATCAACATCGACAGCAACGCCATGTACCGTCAGCCCAAGCTGCGCGCCATGCACGACCCGTCCCAGGACGACGCTCGTGAAGCCCATGCGCAGAAGTGGGAGCTGAACTACGTTGCGCTGGAAGGCAACATCGGTTGCATGGTCAACGGTGCTGGCCTGGCCATGGGCACCATGGACATCGTCAACCTGCACGGTGGCAAGCCTGCCAACTTCCTCGACGTCGGTGGCGGCGCCACCAAAGAGCGCGTCACCGAGGCCTTCAAGATCATCCTGTCCGACAGCAACGTCGCTGCCGTACTGGTGAACATCTTCGGCGGTATTGTTCGTTGCGACATGATTGCCGAAGGCATCATCGGTGCAGTGAAGGAAGTCGGCGTGAAGATCCCGGTGGTCGTCCGTCTGGAAGGCAACAACGCCGAGCTCGGCGCCAAGGTACTGGCCGAGAGCGGTCTGAACATCATCGCGGCGACCAGCCTGACCGACGCTGCCCAGCAGGTCGTCAAGGCCGCGGAGGGTAAGTAATGAGCGTCCTGATCAATAAAGACACCAAAGTAATCTGCCAGGGCTTCACCGGCTCGCAGGGTACCTTCCACTCCGAACAAGCCATCGCCTACGGCACCAAGATGGTTGGCGGCGTGACCCCCGGCAAGGGCGGCACCACCCACCTCGGCCTGCCGGTGTTCAACACCGTCAAGGAAGCCGTGGAAGCCACCGGCGCCGATGCTTCGGTGATCTACGTTCCGGCCCCGTTCTGCAAGGACTCCATCCTTGAAGCAGCCTTCGGCGGCATCAAGCTGATCGTCTGCATCACCGAAGGCATCCCTACCATCGACATGCTGGAAGCCAAGGTGAAGTGCGACGAGCTGGGTGTACGCCTGATCGGCCCGAACTGCCCCGGCGTGATCACCCCCGGCGAGTGCAAGATCGGCATCATGCCCGGTCACATCCACCTGCCGGGCAAGGTCGGCATCGTGTCCCGCTCGGGCACCCTGACCTATGAAGCCGTGAAGCAGACCACCGACGCCGGCTTCGGCCAGTCCACCTGCGTGGGCATCGGTGGCGACCCGATCCCGGGCTCCAACTTCATCGACATCCTGAAGCTGTTCCAGGAAGACCCGAAGACCGAAGCGATCGTCATGATCGGCGAGATCGGCGGTTCCGCTGAAGAAGAAGCCGCTGCCTACATCAAGGCCAACGTGACCAAGCCGGTGGTGTCCTACATCGCCGGTGTCACCGCACCGCCCGGCAAGCGCATGGGCCACGCCGGCGCCATCATCTCCGGTGGCAAGGGCACTGCGGACGAGAAGTTCGCTGCCCTGCAGGACGCCGGTGTGAAGACCGTGCGTTCCCTGGCTGACATCGGCAAGGCCCTGGCCGAGCTGACCGGCTGGGAAGTCAAGAACGCCTGAGCGTGATTGACTGATGGCGAAGGCCACCTTCGGGTGGCCTTCGTTTTTTCTGTCGCAATGTAGCCATGGCGACAACCGATTACAGCAAGCCGACAGCCTGACCTGCATCAGTGCCGCAAATCTGTCGGATTCGCTAGGCTTGCGACCTTCCTGCGCATGAACCCCAAAAGGGGGAGGGCGCGCATTAGTAGTGGTTTGCCCCAAACGGGCGGATGACGGTTCCCCTCACCCAAAGGGAAGCCCCCTCGGAACAATGAATTTCGACTCGTGGTATCCCTCTCTATGACTCGTTTGAAAGGCTCGGACCTCCTGGCCCTCGGCTTCATGACCTTTGCGCTCTTCCTGGGCGCGGGCAACATCATCTTTCCCCCCAGCGCCGGCATGGCGGCAGGCGAGAACGTCTGGTTCGCTGCGATGGGCTTTCTGCTGACCGGCGTCGGCCTGCCCCTGCTGACCGTCATTGCCCTGGCGCGGGTAGGCGGTGGCATGGATCGCCTGACCTCGCCTCTGGGCAAGGTGGCGGGGCTTCTGCTGGCCATCGCCGTGTACCTGGCCATAGGGCCCCTGTTCGCGACGCCGCGCACCACCGTCGTCTCTTTCGAAATGGGAATTGCCCCCTTTACCGGTGACAACCCCGCCGCGTTGGCCCTCTATTCGGTGGTTTATTTCGCCTTCGCGTTGTTCCTCGCTCTCAACCCCGGGCGGCTGGTGGACAACATCGGCAAGTTCATCACTCCCGTGCTGCTGTCTGCGCTTTTGGTCCTGGGGGCTGCCGCACTGTTCGTGCCAGCAGGCGAGATCGGTGGCAGCAACAGCGCCTACGCCAAGGCCCCCTTCGTCGAAGGCTTCCTGCAGGGTTACCTGACCATGGATACCCTGGGCGCATTGGTATTCGGCATCGTGATCGCCACGGCGATCCACGACCGTGGCATCACCGAACCGCGCCTCGTCACCCGTTACTCGGTGATTGCCGGCAGCATCGCTGCAATCGGCCTTTCCCTGGTCTACCTCACGCTGTTCTACCTCGGTGCTACCAGCCAGGGCATTGCCGGTGAGGCGCAGAACGGTGTTCAGATCCTCACGGCCTATGTGCAGCACACCTTCGGGACCGCCGGTAGCCTGCTGCTGGCGCTGGTCATCACCCTGGCGTGCCTCACCACGGCCGTTGGCCTGCTTACGGCCTGTGGCGAGTTCTTCAGCGGCTTCCTGCCGTTCTCCTACCGCACGGTGGTCATCATCCTGGGCGTCTTCAGTTTGGTCGTTGCTAACCAAGGCCTGACGGAACTGATCCGCCTCTCGGTGCCTGTCCTCGTAGGGCTTTATCCCCTGGCCATCGTGCTGGTTGCCCTGAGCCTGGCGTCGAGCCTGTGGGTCGACGCCCGTCGTGTCTTCATCCCCACCATGGCCGTCGCCCTGGTGTTCGGTGTGCTGGATGGCATCGGTGCGGCCGGCTTCAAGAGTTGGATACCTGGTTTCGTCGCGCAACTGCCGCTCGCAGATCAGAGCCTTGGCTGGTTGCTGCCGGTGCTGGCAGTCCTGGTGGTCGCCGCTGTGCTGGATCGACTGCTGGGGGCCAAGGCACCGCAAGTCGCCTGAGGTTCGTAGCCAAAAGACCGCCCACCGGGCGGTCTTTTCGTTTCCGGGGGCTTCAGAGCTTTCCCTCACAACCTCGCAATGAGGTGCGCTCGAAGCGCTCCGGCAGCCAGTTGGTGCGTTTCAGGGGCGGGCTCTCGAGTCCCTGGCGGGTGTCTCGCTCGTTACTGCCCTGTCGGGCAATCTCTTGGCGCGTCTCCAGGTTCTGGGCCATCGCGTCTGCCGAGCCGTGGGCATGGCCGAGCAACGTAAAGCCGTTGGTCATCAATGCCAGTGCCGCCAGTGTGAGCAGGCGGCGCCTTGAGCGGTGCTGTTTCATGGCCACCTCAGCTGCGCCTTGCCGGGTTCGACAGGGGATGCGGATCGCTCAGCAACCGAGTTGGAACGGCCTGTGCCAGGCGTTCTCCCCAGCCATCAACGGTCGCGCGTGGCTGAAGCTGTCGCTCAGCACCAGGACGATGGTCACCACGATGGTGTAGAGGCCCAGGCTGGCCAGCGCGCCATTACGTGCGTAAGTGAGCGGGGAGGGGGTCATGGCTGCGATCCGTCATCGGGTTGGGGGGGCCAGAGTCGATAATGCGGATTCGATGGAAAAACGCTCCCTGAGTATTTCAACTATCGATATGGCCGATATCACTGCCGCGAGCGTCAAATTTTATTGACGATGCTGGCGCAGTCTCGTGCCTGCTCCGTCGTGTCAGGTTGCAATTTCCTTCCCGTATTTCAGGCGCTTCGGCAGCACGAGCAGGCCGGGCGAAGCGGCGCTATTTCAAAGCTCGGAGGCTTGTGTTAAATAAATCGCACACAAAGGTGCCTTACCCAAGCTTCAGGACAATTTCATGCCCCTACGCATCTGCATTCTGGAAACCGACATCCTTCGCCCCGAACTCGTCGACGAGTACAAGGGCTACGGCAAGATGTTCGAACAGCTCTTTGCCAAGCAGCCCATCGATGCCGAATTCCTCACCTACAACGTGGTGGAAGGCCACTACCCGGCCGCCGGCGAACGCTTCGATGCCTACCTGGTCACCGGCAGCAAGGCCGACTCCTTCGGCGACGATCCCTGGATCCAGACCCTGCGCACTTACCTGCTGGAGCGTTACAAGGCCGGCGACAAGCTGCTCGGCATCTGCTTCGGCCACCAGTTGCTGGCCCTACTGCTGGGCGGCAAGACCGAGCGCGCCACCCAGGGCTGGGGCGTGGGTACCCATGCCTATCGCGTCGAGAAACAGCCGGAGTGGATGAGCCCGGCGCTGGACGAGCTGACCCTGCTGATCAGCCATCAGGACCAGGTCACCCGTCTGCCCGAGAACGCCACCCTCATCGCCTCCAGCGAGTTCTGCCCCAATGCTGCCTATGCCATTGGCGAGCAGGTGCTGTGCTTCCAGGGCCACCCGGAGTTCGTCCACGACTACTCCCGAGCCTTGCTCAACATCCGTCAGCAGGCGTTGGGCGAGCAGGTGTATGGCCAGGGCATCGCCAGCCTCGAGCGCGACCACCAGGGCACGGCAGTGGCCGAGTGGATGATGCGCTTCGTGGCCCACGGCCGCAGCGTCGCCTGATCCTCTTTTCGCGCACGCTCACGAACCGATGCCCGCACCAGCGGGCATCGGTTTTTTCATGCCTGGGAAAGGGCTAGAGCCAGCCGGAGCGCTTGAAGCTGGCGAACAGGGCCGTGCAGCCCGTGGCGATGAAGCCCAGCACGCCGAAGTAGCCGTAGTGCCAGGTCAGCTCCGGCATGTTCTGGAAGTTCATGCCGTAGATACCCGCCACGGCGGTGGGGAAGGCCAGGATCGCCGCCCAGGCGGCGAACTTGCGCTGCACCACGCTCTGGCGCGAGGACTCCAGCAGCAAGCCGATCTCGATGGCGTGGTCCGCCATTTCCCGCAGGCCGGTGAGATCCTCCAGCAGGCGACTCACGTGGATGGCGATGTCGCGGAAGTAAGGGCGCATGTTCTTGTCGATGAAGGGGAAGTCCAGGCGCTGCAGCTCCTGGCAGATCTCCGTCAGCGGGCCGATGTAGCGGCGCAGGCGTAGCAGGTCGCGGCGCAGCCCCTGGATGTGCACCACGTCGGCCTGGGTCAGTGGGCATTCCAGCACCCGCAGCTCCAGCGCTTCCAGGTCAGTGTGGTAGGTGTCGATCAGCGGCCGGTAGTTCTCGATCACGAAGGCCAGCAGCGCGTAGAGCACGAAGTCCTCGCCGTGTTCCAACAGCAGCGGGCGGGCCTCGCAGCGCTGACGGACCTGGGAGTAGGGGGCCGACTCGCCGTAGCGCGCGCTGATCACATAGCCGTTGCCGGCGAACAGTTGGGTTTCGATGAACACCAGCTGGCCGTTCTCCTTCACGGGGGAATAGAGCACCAGGAACAGCGCATCACCGAAGGTTTCCAGCTTGGGGCGGGTGTGGCGCTGCAGGGCGTCTTCCAGCGCCAGCTCGTGCAGGCCGAACTGGCGCTGGAGCGTGGTCAGTTCCTCGGGGCCTGGGTCATGCAGGCCGATCCAGACGAAGTGGCCGGGCTTTCTCGCCCATTCGAGCCCCTCGTCGAGGCTGATATTGGCAACGCGCTTGCCCTTGAAGTAGACAGCGGCGGCGACCACATGACCCATGTAAGTGTTCCCTGTGCGGCTGGAGAGTGGGGCGAGCTTAACCCGCCCGGCGCGCCAGTGGGGCCGCCACCTTGCCTGGGGCTGCGTGGGAGCAGCTCAGAGGGTGGCCAACTCGCGATCCATACCCTCGATGCAGTCGAGCATGCGCTGGCGGCATTCCTCCATCAGGGCCGGCATGTCGTCCAGGGTCAGGCCGGCCGTGGGGATGGCCGGCAGGGCGCGGATCAGCACTCGGCCACTGTTCCAGCGGTTCAGCCGCAAGTGGCGGACGTAGTTGCTGACGCACACCGGAATGATCGGCACCCCTGCGTTGATGGCCATCTGGAAGGCCCCGCGCTTGAACGGCAACAGGCGCTCGCCCTGATTGCGGGTGCCTTCGGGGAACACCCAGATGGAGGTGTCGCGATTGCGCAGCGTCTCAGTGGTGGTGATCATCGCGTCGCGGGCGCGGCGTGCGTTACCGCGGTCGATCAGCACATTGCCGGCCAGCCAGTAGAGCTGACCGAAGAAGGGAATCCACCTCAGGCTCTTCTTGCCGATGCTGACAGTGCGCGGCGGCACCACACGGCCCAGCACGTACAGGTCGTAGTTGGACTGGTGGTTGGCGATGATCACGCAGGGATGGTCCCGGGTCAGCGTGCTGACCTCGGCCTTGAGCTTCAGGCGCATGATGCACAGACCCGGCAGCCCGTAGAGACGGGCGCACAGGCGGCTGTTGTCCGGGTTGAACGGGCGGCACAGGCCCAGCAGCAGACCGGCGATGCCGGCGATGATGAAATGCACGCCCATCAGGACCATGCGCAGGAGAAAAAGCATCGGGCTCGCTCGATCAGGTAAAAGGCGCGCAGTGTACGGGTGTGCACTTTTGCCTGCAATCGCAGGCCATCAGCGCTGTTCCGCTCGCGCTGCTATCGGCTTCCCCGTGGCACGCTCGCTGTAGCGCTGCACCAACCGATCAACTGTCCCGTTGCTGATGATCGTTTCCAACGCAACATTGAAGCGTCCGATGAAATCAGCCCTGTACGGGTAAGCTTCCGTCTTCATTCTGGTATAGCCCAGATGACCATGCTCCTTGGAAAGGGTAGGGCCCTCGGTTATTTGCGAAGCCTCCTTTTCCTTGAGCACGCCGTCCCTGACCATGCCTTGCAGTTCCCAGAGAATCGATAGGCGATCGTTGATGTACACGTCCGTGCGCTTGTGTAGCAGCTTCATCAGGTTGGTGCGGTTGTCGCGGGCATAGGACTGATCGATTTCACCTGCCTCAACCATCTCGCGATAGCGGACACTGTCCACGGTCACGAAGCCACTGTTCAGCCCGACCCTCAGCCCCGCGTATGCAGCGGGAAAGTTCTCGAAGTTGCGCTTGCCCGCCAGACCCGGGCGGATGAAGACCGCCAGCCGCTCCTCGAGAATCGGGCTGGAGTACTCCATCCATGGGCGCTCCTCTGGTCGGTAGTAGGGAGGGTAGAGGGCGAAGGCGCTGCCTTTGGCGATCTCTGCCAACCCTCTGGGCCAGGGCACCGGTCGAATTTCGACGTGGTAGCCCGGCATCAGCAGGAACGCGCTGCGCAGGATATCGGTATACAGCCCTTTGGCCTCGCCGTTCTCTTCGTAGCTGTAGGGCGGGTATCCGGAGTCGCAGAGGATGGTGACCTTGATGGGGGCGGCCTCCGCGCGCCCCAGCAACAGGGCGCAGACGAAGGCGAGGCACGAGAGCATACGCATGGTGGCCTCCGGGGGTGTCGCGCCAGGCTCGGCGCGTGGTCAGATCCTGAAGCGGCTGAGCAGGCGATCCTGCTGGCCGACCTGGTCCACCATCACCGCGCATTGGCGCACCTGCTGCTCGGCGCCGCCGGCCACCTCGTGGCTGATGTCGCGGATATTGGTGGTGTTGCGGTTGATTTCTTCCGTGGTGGCGCTCTGTTCCTCAGCCGCCGTGGCGATCTGCAGATTCATGTCGTTGATGCGGTTGATGGCCTCGCGGATGCGCCCGAGCATGTTGTTGGCGGCGCCGGCATCCTCTGCTGTGCGGCTCGCGGTATCGCGACTCTGCTGCATGCGTTGCTCGGCCTGGCGCACGCCGGTTTGCAACTGATCGATCATCTGGCGGATTTCCTGGGTCGACTGCTGGGTGCGGGAGGCCAGGGAGCGCACCTCGTCCGCCACCACCGCGAAGCCTCGCCCGGATTCGCCCGCCCGCGCGGCCTCAATGGCGGCGTTGAGGGCCAGCAGGTTGGTCTGGTCGGCGATGCTGGTGATCACCGAAAGAATCGACTCGATGTTCTGGCTCAGCTTGGCCAGCTCGTTGATCGCCTGGCCGGTGTCCTCCATCTCGTCAGCCAACTGCTTGATGGCCTGGGTCGAGTGAGAGACCACCCCCACGCCATTCTCGGTTTCCTCGTTGGCTGCCAGCGCCGCCTGTGCGGCAGCCTGGGCATTGCGTGCTACTTCCTCGGCGGTGGAGGCCATTTCCTGCATGGCGGTGGCCAACTGGTCCAACTCCTGCAACTGCACCTGCAGGCGGTTGGCAGCCTGTTCGGCTTCGTGGGAGGTGAGCTGGGTACTGCCGCGCACCTGGCGGGAGCTGCTCATCACGTCGGCGATCAGTGTCTGCAGGTTCTGCAGGAAGCCATTGAACTCGCGGGACAGCACGGAAATCTCGTCATTGCCCTCAGCCGGCAGGCGTCGGGTCAAATCGCCCTCACCGCTGTTGATCTCGCGCAGCGAGTCGGCCAGCCCATCCAGCGGGCGCAGCAGGTTCTTCACCAGCAGGCTGAGTACCACCAGGCTTATCACCACCCCCAGCACGGTGCCGATCACCGCCCGCCAGCTCAGGGCATTGGCCTCTGCCATTACCTTGTCCTGGTCCAGGACCACGCCGATGTACCAGTCCATCCCCTTGAGGTTGGGCAGCGGTGTGAACGAGACGAGCAACTTCCTGTCACCGGCTTCCACCTCCTGCAGTTCCTTGCGCAACGCCGGGCTCTTGCCGTCGAACAGTTCGCTGTAGGACTTGCCGTTCAGCTTGGTGTCCGGGTGGGAAATGATGTTGCCGTTGCGGCTCAGCAGAAAGGCATAGCCGGCGCCGTTGAAATCCAGGGTGTTGACGGCATCGGCCACGCTCTTCAGGCGGATGTCACCGCCCATTACGCCGAGGAACTTGCCGGCATCGGTGATGCGCGTCACGGCGGAGATGAGGATCTCTCCTGTGGTGGAGTCGGTGTAGGGCTCGGTGAGCACGGCCTGGCTGCCGCTCTTGCCGACTGCGTACCAGGGGCGCTGGCGACCGTCCCAGTCTGGCTTGGGCTGCCAGGATGCATCGTTCTTGATCGGCTTGCCGTCTGCCTCCAGCGCACCGAACACCAGAATGAATTCGTTGCGCAGCATGGGCGAGTCGAACACCCGTTGGGTCTGCTCGGGGCTGTACTGGCTGTCGATGTTCTGTGCCATGAGATCCATCAGGCGGAGCTTGGCATTGAGCCAGTTCTCGATCTGCCTGGCCAATGCGTTGCTGCTTTCGGAGAGGCTGGATTCAGTCTGGGAGCGGAGCGTCTCGCGGACCTGGCTCACCTGGGAAAGGGACAGCAGCGCTGTGGTCAGGAACAGCACGGCGGCTGCGGAAAGGCTGACCTTGTGGACGATTCTCATTCGGGACTCCCCAAGCGGATGAAAGGCTGGCGGCTACCGTCCCTGACTGCCCCACGTATTAAAAGTAATACAGCTTTTCCAACTGCACCCATCAACGTGCCATCACCCGTCGGAAAATGAGCGGTGCTCCGCCGCCCCCGCTCCATTTCGACGAGCTTTCCCGTCGGCATGAAAAAGCCCGGCGCAGGGCCGGGCTTCGGGGGGGGGCGGGGGGGAGGGGTTAGCCCAGGTGCTGCTTGTCCAGTTCAATGGCCTGGTCGAGGGTCTCCAGCAGCGCCTTGCGCACCTTCAGCTTGGTGTTGCGGTGGGCGGTCATGTTGATCTTCTTCAGTTGCTGCGCGGCCGCCAGGGCGGTCGGCAGCAAGGCTTCGGCGGGGACCACCTTGTCGAGGAAGCCAGCGTCCAGCGCGCCCTGCGGGTCGAACATCTCGCCGTTGATCACCGAGCGATGGAAGGCCGATTTACGCAGACGGTCGCGGGCCAGCTCAATGCCCACATGGTGCATGGTCATGCCAATCTGCACCTCGTTCAGCCCGATATTGAAAGGACCCTCGACACCGATGCGGTAGTCCGCCGATAGCAGCAGGAAGGCACCCTTGGCCACGGCATGGCCGGGGCAGGCCACGATGATGGGGTAGGGGTGAGCCAGCATGCGGCGTGCCAGGGTGGAACCGGCGGCAACCAGGTTCACCGCGTTCTGCGGGCCGGAGGTCATCACCTTCAGGTCGTAGCCGCCGGAAAGGATGCCCGGCTGGCCGGTGAGGATGACGATGGCGCGGTCCTGCTCAGCGCGGTCCAGCGCGGCATTGAAGGCGGCGATCACATCCGGGGAAATGGCATTCACCTTGCCGTTGGAGAGGGTCAGGGTGGCGATGCCGTCTTCGAGTTGGTAGGAGATCAGCTCACTCATGGCGGGAGTCCTTGTTGTGGAATGCGGCAGACGTTACCCACGGGCAGTGGGCAGGTAAAGCGCTTTGGCTGACTGGCAAGTCAGCCACCATGCGGGCTTCAGCGCATCCGCGAGGTTTTCTATCAGGGCGATACCCAAGACCAATTGGCCCCTGGCGCGCCCCTTCCCTAGGGTGCCAGCGTTCCCCATTCCAGGAGGTCCCATGGACAAGTGGATCAATCGCGCTGCCATCATTCTCGCGCTCGTTCTGCTCGGTGGTTCCGTGCTGCTCGCCCAGAGCGCCACCCTGAAAAGCCCCTTGGGTGTGCTGCTGCTGTTTGTGCTCGGCGTTGTGGTCTCGTTCGGCTTCGTGTTCTTCGGCAGCCTCAAATTCGATGACGCCCCGCCCCGTGCTGATGCCGAATCCGGACGTCGGCCATAAGCGCATGAAAATTCTCAAAAAAATATTTGCATTCCGGAAAACACTCCACTAAATTAGCGCACCTCGACGGGGCCAACGCCTCAGCGAGATCCCGGTGAGGTGTCCGAGCGGTTGAAGGAGCACGCCTGGAAAGTGTGTATACGGGAAACCGTATCGAGGGTTCGAATCCCTCCCTCACCGCCACTTTCCGATACAAGCAAACCCCTGATATTCCTAGTGAAGTCAGGGTTTTTTGCTTTTTGGTGTGCGCACCGTATTTGCCGGGCTTCACCTGCATAGCCCGGCCTTCTCGTCCATTCCAGGTCGGCGCTCTGCTGTTCCGTCCATCCCAGTGCTTACTGTCCCTGTGCTCCCGACCCCTTTGCTGCGAGCATGCGTGCCCCGATCCAGTCTTGTGAGTAGGACCATGCAAGACCTGTCTGCCCAGTTCCCCGAGTTCCTGCTGCCTCGCTGCACGCTGCGACGGATTCATCCTCGTGACGTCGGGGCGATCTTCGCCGGGTTGTCCCACCCCCAGGTGATCGCCCACTACGGCGTGTCCTACGACAGCCTGGAGGCGACGGACGAGCAGATGCGCTGGTACGACTCGCTCCTTGAGGAGCGCCAGGGCATCTGGTGGGGCATCGCCTTGCCGGGGCGGGACGAATTGGTGGGCGCCTGCGGTTTCAATGACTGGTCCCACGCCGACCGCAGCCTCGACATCGGTTACTGGCTGATGCCGGAGCACTGGGGCCAGGGCCTGATGCAAGCCTGCCTGCCGACCATCCTCCGCTTCGCCCTCGTCACCCTCGGCGTGCACCGCATCCACGCCGACGTCGAGCCCGAGAACCCCGCCAGCGCCTGTTTGCTGGAGCGGCTCGGCTTCGTGCTCGAGGGGACCTTGCGGGACGTGGAGTGCAAGGACGGTCGTTTTCTCAGCCTGCACCAGTACAGCCTGCTCGCCACCGACCCTGCGGGGCGTGTACTGCTGGATTCATCGCACGGCCACTGACACTCAGCGGGGCATGACGCCTCCACAAGGCTGGCCAGTCCTGCGCCCAGCAGCAGCCATGGGCGAAGCTGGGGATCTCCATTACCTGCGACAGCTTCCCGGTGGGGCTGCTCGCCCGCAAGCGTTGTGCCGGTTCGGCGGGGCCGATCAGGTGGACCTGGTGTAGCGCCCGCAGTTCGGTGCGGTGTGCCGCGCCGGGGTTTCCGAGGCGGTGGGACACAGTCGCCGCGCATAGCGACGGCACCCGTCACGCTATGCCAACCGGCTCACGCTTGGCAGCAGGCCGGTATCCGTACCAGGGGGAGAGTGCTCCCGGCTGGAACCGGGAGCGGAGGGGGTCAGAGCGGTTGGATGGTGCCGAGGCGGTCGTTGATGATGTAGGTGCGGTTGGCGCTGTCGACCACGGTGATCTCGGCGCCAGCCACGCCATCGCGATCCGCCACCGCGTAGATGGCGTAGGTGCCCGATACCGGATAGTCCTTGGCCTGCCCGGTGCGCTGATGCACCACGCGCACCTTGCCTGGCAGCACCAGGATGACTTCCTGGCCGGGCTGCCCATCGGTGTCGGCGAATGCGCCGTGGACGCTCCAGTTGGAGCCGGTACCGCCGGCATAGGTGCTCAGCACGGCACCTTGCACACCGCCACTGACGACCAGCAGGTTGCTGGAGGAACGCGCCACCAGCTCGTTGCCGACCACGCCATTCAGGTCTGCCGCGCCGATCACGCTGGTCATCCCGTCGGTGGGGAACTCGCGACCGCTCTGCAGGTTGTAGTCGTACAAGCGCAGGCTGTTGCCGGCGGTGTAAGCGAGGGTGGCGTACGGCATGCCCGCCAGGGTGTAGGCGCCCTGGTACTGCCAGGTGCCGCTGATGCCATCGGTGACAGCGCGTTGGGTGCGGTGGGTGTCGGAGATGAGCACCAGAGCATTGCCGGTGCGGACGATCACCTCCTGGCCCGGCGTCCCGTCCAGTTGCGCGGTGCCGGCCACGTCGAACAGCACGTTGCCCAGGGTGTAGCGGTTCTGGGTGTTGTTCGGGTGGTTGATGATCACCACGTCCGGGCCGGCCTTGACGATCAGTTCGGCTCCGGGCTGGTTATCGGTGTTGGCTGCTGCCGCAAGGTTCCAGGTGACGTTGCCGAAGCTGTAGCTGCGCTCCAGGGCGCCACTGGCATTGCGCACTTCCAGCACACCGGTGCCCCGGTACACATTCTCCAGGGTGCCGTCGCCATTGAGGTCCCAGCGGCCAATCAGTTCTGCTGCACAGGCGTGGCCAATCAGTGCCTGGCTGCCCACCAGCCCGAGTCCCGCCAGCAGTCGTTTTGCATGTGTATTCATCGTTCGTTCCTTGTCCTTGATGATTCGGTCAGCTTCTGCTGACCGGCCACCAGCGAAGCACAGGCCGATGCTCTGCGAAATGCTGGCCCTCCGATTTCGCCAACTGGGACGCAGTCGAAAGTGTCGCAGGGCTCAAGACCGCACACTCCAGGCCCGGACCCGCTCATAAGGACATGCATGAAACCGCTCTTCGCCCTCGCTCTTTTGCTGGCGTGCGCCGCCGCCCAGGCCAGCCCCCAACCCTTGCCCGTCGACAGCCAGTGGAACGGCCAGACCCACGCCCAGCGCGCCGCTGCCTGGTGGCAGTGGGCGGTGGCTCAGCCTGCACACCTGGACCCGCTGCGCGATACCACCGGTGCCCATTGTGCCCAGGGCCAGCAGGGGGACCCGTTCTTCCTCGCCGGTGGCTACGGCTCCAGCCATATCCAGCGCACCTGCGACGTGCCGGCCGGCAAGCACCTGTTCTTCCCGGTGATCAACATGGTCTTCTGGCGCGCGCGCCCGGATATGCCGCTGAGCTGCGAGCAGGTACGCCAGGGCGCGGCGTTGAACAACGACACGGCACTGGAGCTGTTCGTCGAGCTGGACGGCCAGCCGCTGGATAACCCAGCCCAGTACCGCGTGGCCACCCAGGACTGCTTCGACCTCTACGCGCGCTTGCCGGCCGACGCACCGAAGCGTTTCGGTTACCCGGCAGCCACCGATGGCTATTGGATTCTCCTGCCGCCTTTGCCAGCAGGTAGCCACAGCCTCAAGTTCGGCGGGCGCTACAACCGTTCTGGTGCTGCCTATGGCAAGACGGTCCAGGACATCGAGTACCGCCTGGAGGTACGCTGAGCCGCCCAAGCGGGAAGCGGTCGGGATGCCGCCCGTCGTCCGACCGGTGGCTTCCATCCATACTCCCCGGCAGAGCTGCGCGCTGGGCGCTACCCTGAACACCGATGCAGTAGTGTGTACAAGCCAAGCCGTGGCCGGTCCCTCGTGGCCCGGCCACACCCGGAGCCCGCGTCCGTGGGCACGGGTGGGGCGGTGCCGCCAGGCGCCGCAGGTCGAGTCCCTCGACCCCAGCGTCACACTCATCCATCGCCAGAGAGGAGGTCTTGAACATGAGCACCACCTTCCACGATGACGTCAGCAGCAATGTCTTGCGCCGTATGAAAGAGGGCGGTTTCGATTTCGCCCGCGTTCACCCCATCGAGTTCTACGCCATCTTCCCCGATGAGGACCGGGCCCGGATGGCCGCACGCAACTTCCGTGGTGAATCGCTCAACGCCCAGGTCTCCCCACGGGATGACGGGGCCTGGCACCTGCAGGTGAGCAAGGTGATGTACGCCACCCACGCCGGCATCGGCGACTTCGAGCATGACCTGGAGGAACTGGTGGTTCCCCTGGGAGGAGTCCTCGACGGCTGGGGTGTCACCCAGGAGGTCCCGGCGCAGCCGCGCTGAGTCCTGTTTCCTTGCCCATGCCGGCCAACCTTCGGGTTGGCCGGTTTCGTTTTGGGGAGGCGGTGGGTCAGCGTTCGTCCCGACGGAACTGCCCCGGCGAAACCCCCTTCCAGCGCTTGAAAGCGTGGATGAAGTTGGACACCTCGCCATAGCCCAGGCGCTCGGCGATCTCCTCCAGGCGCAGGGCGGTGGAGCGCAGCAGTTCCTCGGCCAGGGTGCCCAGCACCTCGTCCTGCAACTGGCGGAAGCTGGTGCCCTCGGCGTCCAGGCGGCGCCTGAGGGTGCGCGAAGTCATGTGCAACTGGGCGGCCAGGCTTTCCATGTCCACCCGCTGGCCCGGTCGGCCCAGCAGCAGGTCGCGGATGCGGCTGGCGAAACCGTCGCGTTGGCGGCGGCGGTCCAGCAGGGCACGGCACTGGGCCTCGCAGTAGGCGGCCGCCTGGGGGTTGGCGCCGGGCAGGGGCAGGTCCAGCAGGGCGCGGTCGAAGGTGATGCAGTTGTGCGCCACGCCGAAGGTCGGCTCCACGCCCAGCAACGCACGCCAGGGTGTGATGTCAGCCGGAGCGGGGAGGGCGAAGCAGGCCCGGCGCACCGGCAGGCCGCCGCCGGCCAGGTCACGGTGCACGCTGAGCGCGCCGGATACGTCGCGTTCCAGCACGAAGCCGCGCAGGTCCTCCGGAAGTGACGAGGGAGTCAGGTGCAACTGCGCTTCGTCACCCACCTCGTCGAGGCGCAAGCCGTGGAAGGCGTAGGTCAGGTCCTGGTAGCGCAAGCCCAGCTCCACCGCGCGGCGATAGGTGCTGCTGCTGAGCAGCGCATAGCCCCAGATGCCATAGGTGTTCAGGCGGTAGCGCCGGCCGGCTTCCAGGCCGATGCCCGGACGATCCCCCAGCCCCCGGGCGATGTTGCGCAACAGGCTCAGCTCCTGGGCCGCGTTCACCTCCGAGCCGGGGTCACCCAGCAGTCGCCAGTCGAGCCCGGTGCCGGTCAGGCAGTGCTCCAGGCTCAGGCCGTGGTCGAGGCCGAACTGGATCATCAGTTGCACGCTGGTGGCGCTGCGACGGTGGGAAGTGGGGGCAGGGCAGGTCATGGTGGGATCGACAGATTGTCCGGAATTCACAATCAGGTGTCCGACTATGCCATAACCCGAACCCGGTGGCGGAACTAGGATGCATGCAGCCTCGCGGACAGGACCTGCCGCGCGGTTCCAGCCAATGGGAGATAACAATGACCAACACTTCCCCGAGTGGCGCGTCCCTGCGCGTGCTCATCATTGGCGCCGGTTTCGGTGGTATCGGCCTGGCGATCCAGCTGTTGAAGGCGGGCATCCGTGATTTCCAGATCCTGGAAAAAGGCGATGACGTTGGCGGCACCTGGCGCGACAACAGCTACCCCGGCGCCGCCTGCGACGTGCCTTCACACCTCTACTCCTACTCCTTCGAGCCCAAGGCCGACTGGTCGCGCAAGTTCGCGCCCCAGGCCGAAATCTTCGCCTACCAGCGCCACTGCGCCGACAAGTACGGCCTGCGGCCCTATATCCGCTTCGGCTGCGAAGTGGCCGAGGCGACCTTCGACGAAGGCGACGGCACCTGGCAGGTGCGCAGTACCGCCGGCGAGCACTTCCGTGCCCGCGCCCTGGTGAGTGCCTGCGGCCAGCTCAACCGCCCGGCCTGGCCCAAGGTGCCGGGGCTGGAGCGCTTCCGAGGCGTGCTGTTCCACTCCGCCCGCTGGGACCACGGCTACCCCCTGGAAGGCAAGCGGGTGGGGGTGATCGGCACCGGTGCCAGTGCCATCCAGTTCGTCCCGCAGATCGCCCCCAAGGTCGCCCGCCTGAGCCTGTTCCAGCGCTCGGCGGCCTACGTGATCCACAAGCCCGACCGTGCCTACCGGCCCTGGGAGCTGGCGCTGATGCGTCGCCTGCCGGCGCTGCAGAAGGTCGACCGGCTGCTCAAGTACGTGCAGCACGAGTCACGGGTACTGGCCTTTTCGGTGTTCCCACCGCTGATGAAGCTGATGCGGGCGCGCTTCCACCGGCACCTCGCACGCGGCATCGCCGACCCCGTGCTGCGCCAGCGCCTGGTGCCGGACTATCCCCTGGGCTGCAAGCGCATCCTCATCTCCAACGACTTCTACCCAGCGCTGAATCGCGACAACGTCGAGGTGGTGGACTGCGGCATCAGTGAAGTCACCGAGGATGCCGTGATCACCCGTGACGGCCGGCGCATCGAGGTGGACGCCATCATCCTCGGCACCGGCTTCACCGCCACCGACTTCCTTGCCCCGATGACCCTGCGCGGGCGTGGCGGGCGCGACCTCAACGAAGCCTGGCGCGACGGCGCCGAAGCCTTTCTCGGCATCAGCGTCAGCGGCTTCCCCAACCTGTTCATGCTCTACGGGCCGAACACCAACCTCGGGCACAACTCCATTCTCTACATGCTGGAAAGCCAGTTCCGCTATGTGCTCGACGGCATCCGCGCCCTCGATGGCCTGCGCTACCTGGACCTCAAGCCCGACGTGCAGCACCGCTTCAACCAGCGGCTGCAGCAGGCCGTGCGCCACACCGTGTGGGAGCAGGGTTGCCAGAGCTGGTACAAGACCGCCGACGGGCGCAACACCAACAACTGGCCCGGTTTCACCTTTACTTACCGCCGGCAGACCCGCCGCCTGGAGCTGGAGCACTATGATTGTGTCCGTTGAGTTCACCGCCCCCGAGCCCGGTCAGGCAGCCCTGCGCGGCGTCCTGCGGGGTGCCCTGGCGCTGCTGTTCCGCGGGCTGATGCGACCGCCGCTGCCGGTCCCGCTGCAGCGCGCCATTCTGCGCGGGCTCACCGCCAGCACCCTGGCGCCCCGGGGCGTCACCCGCGAGGCGGCGCAGCTCGCCGGCCGACCCTGCGAATGGCACCGCCCACCGGGCGGTGGTGGTGATGCCGTGCTGCTGTACCTGCACGGTGGCGCCTTCATCACCGGCTCGCCCGCCACCCACCGTGCCATCGCCGGCAACCTGGCCAAGCGCGCCGGTATCGCCGTCTGCGCGCTGGATTACCGCCTGGCACCGGAATACCCGTTCCCCGCCGGCCGGGACGACGCCGTGGCGGCCTACCAGGCCCTTTTGGAGAGTGGCCGTGCCGCCTCGCGCATCCTCATCGGCGGCGACTCCGCGGGCGGCAACCTCGCCCTGGTCACCGCCCTGCGCCTGCGCCAGCTCGGCCTGCCGGCGCCGGCCGCCCTGGTGTGCTACTCGCCGGTCACCGACCTCAGTGGCAGCGCCCTGCATCAGCCACCGGCCGGCGACCCGCTGATCCACCCGAAGTGGATGGAGCTGGCCGCCGACCTCTATTGCCCGCCGGGCATGGACCGCCGTGACCCCGCCCTGTCGCCGCTGTTCGATGACCTCGGGCACCTGCCGCCGCTGCTGGTGCAGGTGGCCGAGGATGAACTGCTGCGCGACGACAGCCTGCGACTGGTGGCCAGGCTCCGCCAGGCCGGCGGCTGGGTTCGCCTGGAGCGCTACCCCGGTCTCTGGCATGTGTTCCAGGCCCACGCCGGCCTGCTGCGCAGCGCCGATGAAGCCCTGGCCAGCACCGCCGCGTTCGTCCGCCACTGGCTCGACCACCCGCAGGAGGGCTGAGATGACCACCCTCCTCATCACCGGCGCCGCCTCCGGCATCGGCGCCGCCACCGCCCGGCTGTTCCACGAGCGCGGCTGGCAGGTGGGCCTGCTGGACCGCGACGCCGAGGCCCTCGCCACCCAGGCCGCTGCCCTCGGCAACGTCTGGCACCGCACGCTGGACGTGACCGACCTGGACGCCGTGCAGCAGGCCCTGGCCGACTTCTGCGGGCAGCACGGCGGGCAGCTGCGCCTGCTGTTCAACTGTGCCGGCATCCTGCGCTTCGGCTACTTCGAGCAGATCGACGTCGCCGAGCATGCGCGCATCCTCGCCATCAACGTGCAGGGCGTGGTGCAGATGACCCACGCCGCCTTTCCCTACCTCAAGGCCACGCCGGGCGCGCAGGTCATCAACATGGGCTCGGCGTCGGGGGTCTACGGCACACCGCACATGGCCAGCTACTCCGCCTCCAAGTTCGCCGTGCGCGGCTTCACCGAGGCGCTGGAACTGGAGTGGCGGCGCCATGGCATCCGCGTCGGCGACCTGATGCCGCCGTTCGTGCGCACGCCCATGGTCAGCCGGCAGACCTTCGAGCCGCCGGCCCTGCGTCGCCTCGGCGTCAACCTCCAGGCCGAGGACGTGGCCGAAGCCTGCTGGCAACAGGCCCAGGGCGCGGCCGTGCATCGCCCCATCAGCGTCGCCTTCCGTTTGCTGTACCTGGCCGGGCAGCTCTCGCCGGCCTGGGTCAACCGCTGGGTCATGAAGGTGTTGAGCCGGGAGTGAGCGGGCAGGGCGGAGGGCCGTGGCGCCCTCCGTCCCCTCGACCGCGCCGGGGGCTTTGCCTCAGACTCCGCCGACGGAGGCAACCCCATGACCGACATCCTGATTATCACCCACGCTGATTTCTGTTCCCCCGGCCACCTGGCCACCGTGCTGGAGCGCGAAGGCATCGCCTACAGCGTCCTGCGTGCCGACCATGGCGAACTGGAAGGCATCGACCTCGACCGGCCCCGGGCCGTCGCGGTGATGGGCGGCCCGATGAGCGTCAACGACCCGCTGCCCTGGATCGACACCGAGCTGGCCGCCTTGCGCCATTTCATCGCCCGCGACATCCCCATCATCGGCCACTGCCTGGGCGGCCAGTTGCTGGCCCGTGCCTTGGGCGCCGCCGTGCACCGTATGCCCTACACCGAGATCGGCTGGCAGCCGCTGGAGCAACGCGCCGGTGCCCAGGGCAGCCCCTGGACGGCACACTTGCCGGCGGAGTTCCCCGTCTACCAGTGGCACAGCGACACCTTCGACCTGCCCGAGGGCGCGCGCTGGCTGTTCGACAGCCCCTGGTGCCCCAACCAGGGCTTCTCCTGGGGCGACAAGATCCTCGCCCTGCAGGGCCACCCGGAAATGACCGAAGACCTGGTGCGCCTCTGGCTCACCGACTGGGCTCACCTGCTGGACGAGACCCAGCCCAGCCAGCAACCCCGCCAGGTGATGCTGGACGACCTGCCCCGGCGCGTCGCCGAGCTCAACCAGGTGGCCGAAGGCTTCTACCGCCACTGGCTCGGCCTGGCCTTCCCCGAGCGTGCCTGACTCCCACGGGGCGGCTCACCGCCCCGCTTCATGTGGCAGGGTGGCGCAGCCACCTTCTGTCCTCTCCCCGGGCAGCCCGGCAGGCGTGACCTAGACTCCTTCCTGCCGCGCAAAAAGACGGAACGCAGCGGCGATCCCCACCGTCCTAGCTTCAAGCCGCCGCCAAACGGGGCGCGGCGTCCCGATCCGCTCCCAGGGTTGCACTGCTGTGGTGCAGGGAATTTTCAGCCTGGTTGCAACTGCTTGATCGGGAAGGATTTTCGTCGCTGGCACGGCGCTTGCGACGGCTCGGTGGTCGGTAGCGACAAGGAGTCCGGCATGGCCCGCACCTTTTATGACGAGATGTACGACGCGAGCGGCAATTGCCGTCCGCACTACCGGGAGTTCGCCCGTTGGTTGGCCGAAACCCCCGAGGAACTGCTTGCCCAGCGGCGGCGTGAAGCCGACCTGCTGTTCCACCGGGCCGGTATCACCTTCACCCTCTACGGGGACGAGCAGGGCACCGAGCGCCTGATCCCCTTCGACACCATCCCCCGCGCCATCCCCATGAGCGAATGGCGCGTGGTCGAGCGGGGCTGCATCCAGCGCGTCAAGGCGCTGAACCTGTTCCTCGCCGACCTCTACCACGAGCAGCGCATCATCAAGGCCGGGATCATCCCCGCCGAGCAGGTGCTGGCCAACGAGGGCTACCAGATCGCCATGCAGGACCTGGACCTGCACCGCGACATCTACGCCCACATCGCCGGGGTCGACCTGGTGCGCGACGGCGACGGCACCTACTACGTGCTCGAAGACAACCTGCGCACCCCCAGCGGCGTCAGCTACATGCTCGAAGACCGCAAGATGATGATGCGGCTGTTCCCCGAGCTGTTCGCCGCCCAGCGCGTCGCCCCCATCGACCACTACCCGAACCTGCTGCTGGAAACGCTCAAGAGCTCCAGCCCGCTGGACAACCCCAGCGTGGTGGTGCTCACCCCCGGCCGCTTCAACAGCGCCTACTTCGAGCACGCCTTCCTGGCGCGCGAGATGGGCGTCGAGCTGGTGGAGGGCGCCGACCTGTTCGTGCGTGACGACCGCGTGTTCATGCGCACCACTTCCGGCCCGCAGCCGGTGGACGTGATCTACCGCCGCCTGGACGACGCCTTCCTCGATCCCCTGGCCTTCAACCCCGAGTCCATGCTCGGCGTGCCCGGCCTGCTGGCGGCGTACCGCTCCGGCAACGTGGTGCTGGCCAACGCCATCGGCACCGGCGTCGCCGACGACAAGTCGGTGTACCCCTATGTCGGCGACATGATCCGCTTCTACCTCGACGAGGAGCCCATCCTGCGCAACGTGCCCACCTGGCAATGCCGCAAACCGGAGGAGCTGTCCCACGTCCTCGCCCACCTGCCCGAGCTGGTGGTCAAGGAGACCCAGGGCTCCGGCGGCTACGGCATGCTCGTCGGGCCGGCCGCCACAGCGGCCGAGATCGAGGCCTTCCGCGAGCGCCTCAAGGCCCGTCCCGACGCCTACATCGCCCAGCCCACCCTGTGCCTGTCCACCTGCCCGACCTTCGTCGAGAAGGGCATCGCCCCGCGCCACATCGACCTGCGCCCCTTCGTGCTCTCCGGCCGTGAGACCCGGCTGGTGCCCGGCGGGCTGACCCGGGTGGCGCTGCGCGAGGGCTCCCTGGTGGTCAACTCGTCACAGGGTGGTGGTACCAAGGACACCTGGATCGTGGAGGACTGACCGTGCTGAGCCGTACCGCCTCCGACCTGTACTGGATGTCGCGCTACCTGGAGCGCGCCGAGAACCTCGCCCGCATGCTGGACGTCAGCTACTCGCTGTCGCTGATGCCCCAGGATGGCCGCGGCGACGGGCTGGAAGAACTGGCCATGCCGCTGCTGATCACCGGCACGCTGGACGCCTACCTGACCCGCCACGGGCAGCTGCACGCCGAGCGCATGCTGCACTTCTTCGCCCTCGATGCCGACAACCCGGCCAGCATCTACGGCTGCCTGCGTGCCGCGCGGACCAACGCCCACGCCGTGCGCGGGCGCATCACCGCCGACATGTGGGAGAACATCAACGCCACCTGGCTGGAGATGCGCGGCATCGCCACCGAAGGCCTCGGCCGTTACGGCATCAAGCGTTTCTGCGACTGGGTGAAGGAGCGTTCCCACCTGTTCCGGGGGGCCACCTTCGGCACCATCATGCGTCACGACGCCTACCGCTTCATTCGCCTGGGCACCTTCATCGAACGGGCCGACAACACCCTGCGCCTGCTCGATGCCCGCTACGAAATGCTCGGCGAGGACGCCGAGCAGGTCAGCGACACCTCCGCCCGGGGCTACTACCAGTGGAGTGCGCTGCTGCGGGCGCTGTCCTCCTTCGAGGCCTACAACGAGGTCTACCGGGGCTCCCCGGGCACCCGCCAGGTCTCCGAGCTGCTGCTGCTGCGCCCCGACGTGCCGCGCTCGCTGCGGGCCTGCATGGAGGAGCTGAACCTGATCCTCTCCGGGCTGCCCGGCGAGAACGGCCGCCCGGCCCAGCGGCTCGCCGCCGAGC
Source organism: Pseudomonas sp. ENNP23 (assembly GCF_001728945.1). NCBI lineage: Bacteria > Pseudomonadati > Pseudomonadota > Gammaproteobacteria > Pseudomonadales > Pseudomonadaceae > Pseudomonas > Pseudomonas sp. ENNP23. The sequence goes on along the minus strand of NZ_LYSP01000027.1, from coordinate 36,855 downwards.
TGGACGCCCGCCTGCGCTACACGAGCATCGACGAAATCCTCGGTGAGGGCCTGCACGGCTGGCTCACCGACTTCATCCTGCTGGTTCGCCAGCTGGCCAGAGCCATCCACAGTTCCTACCTGGAGGCCGTATGAAACTGTCCATCCGCCACGAAACCACCTATCGCTACGACGACCAGGTTCGCGCGAGCATCCAGTACCTGCGCCTGACCCCCCACGACAGCGAGCGACAGCACGTGCTGAGCTGGGAGCTGGACCTGCCACGCCCGGTGCGCGCGCAACTGGACCCATACGGCAACATCCTCCACGTGCTGACCCTGGACGAGCCCCATGAGGCCATCGTCATCGCCGCCCGTGGCCAGGTGGAGATCGACGAGAGCCGCGAAGCCGAGCACGACCCCCAGTCCGCGCTGCCGTTCCTGCGCAGCACCCGGCTGACCGCAGCGGACGAGGCCCTGCGTGCCTTCGCCCACCAGCGCTGCCCGGCCAACGCCGGGCGCGACGGGCTCATCACCCTGATGGAGGCCCTGCACGAACACATGCCCTACAAGGCCGGCGTCACCGCCGTCGACAGCACCGCAGCCGAAGCCTTCGCCGGGCGTGCCGGTGTCTGCCAGGACCACACCCACGCCTTCCTCGCCTGCGCCCGCACCCTCGGCGTGCCGGCCCGCTTCGTCTCCGGCTACCTGTACCGCGATGGCGACAGCCAACTGGTCAGCCATGCCTGGGCAGAGGCCTGGCTGGAGGGGGCCTGGTACAGCTTCGACGTCACCAACCGGCTGTCCCGCCCCGAACGCCACCTGAAGCTGGCAGTGGGGCTGGACTACCTCGACGCTTGCCCCGTGCGCGGGATGCGCCGGGGTGGCGGGGAGCAGATGCACGCGCGGGTCGATCTCGATGCGCCGGCGCTGCTGATGGTCCAGGAGCAGCAGTAACGCGGTCCCCCGACGCTCCGCCGCACCCCGGCTTCTGACTGCCCGCATGCCATCCGGCAGGCCACCCGCCGGGAATGCCGCCCGCACGCGGGCAGGGCGGGGCGCCTACAACAACAGGAGCCTGACATGACTTATTGCGTCGCCATGCACCTCGCCGATGGCCTGGTGTTCGTCTCCGATTCCCGCACCAACGCGGGCATCGACCACATCGCCATCTTTCGCAAGCTGTTCACCTTCGGCGTGCCGGGCGAGCGGCTGATCGTGCTGCAGAGCGCCGGCAACCTGGCCACCTCGCAGTCGGTGGTCAACCTGCTCAAGCAGCGCCTGGGCAGTACCCTGGTGAACCTCGACAGCGTGCCGACTCTGTACGACGCCACCGCCCTGGTGGCCGAGACCATCCGCGAGGTGGTGGCCCGGGACGGCGCACCGCTGGCGGGCAACACCGACCTCACCTGCTCCTTCCTCGTCGGCGGGCAGATCGCCGGCCAGCCGCCGGCGCTGTACAGCATCTACCCCCAGGGCAACTTCATTCAGGCCACCGAGGACACCCCCTTCCTGCAACTGGGGGAGAGCAAGTACGGCAAGCCCATCCTCGACCGCAACCTCACCTACCACACCGGCCTGGAAGAGGCCCTGCGCTGCGCCCTGGTGTCGTTCGACTCCACCATCCGCAGCAACCTCTCCGTCGGCATGCCGCTGGACCTCCTGGTCTATCACACCGACAGCCTCATCCACCCGGTGGGCTACCGCGTCACCGAAGACGACGAGTACTACCAGGGCATCCGCCGTGACTGGGCCGCCGGCCTGCACGAACTGCTCAGCCAACTGCCGCCGCCGCCGGCGGACTACAACGTCTGAGGCCTGGCCGAGCCAGTTGATTACGCTTCCGGCTCGAAGCGCATGCCCAGTGCCTCCCAGGCCTTCCAGTCCGGCGTGAAACCGTTCTGCCAAGCCACCGTGAATGGCATCAGCAGCGTTCTTTCCTCGCCGCAGTAATAACCGGCTTCGATCACGCCATTGCGTTGCACTGCCAGCGGGTAGGCGTTCCCGGTTGGCCGGTCGGGAAGGCGCCAGTGGGCCGCCACACTGGCGCACGCCTGCTTGAAGCGAGCATGGGCAAGGCGTTGCACCACTCCTGGCAACTGGTGGTAGTCGCAGCTCTGCTTGTGTTCCTCGCTGCGTTGGACAAAGGCCTTGTAACCGACCTGGTTGCGATTGCCCGCCAGTGCCTCCAGGTCCTCACGGGAGAGCACGTGGAAGCGGGTTTCTCCCAGGTCCAGCTTTCCGCCACTTTCCTGGGGCGCTCCATCGAGCTCGGCCAGGATGTAGAGGTTGGCCTGGAAGGCCTTGCGCGAAAGGTTCCTGCCCGTCAGCCAGTTCCAGCATTGGGTCTTCTTCAGACTCCAGCGCCGGGTGGCGGTGTTCTTGCTCTTGATCTCCACGGTCAGGCCCCAGGTCAGCTGCAGGTCGGTGACGTCGCCTGCATGCTGGAACTCGAATGAGCGGCGCAAGCTGCGGATCAGATTGCCCTGGTAGGGGTCGTCCTGGGTGAAGCGCCGAACCTGTGGGCCTGCGATGTGCTCGGCATGGTCGATGAGGTGCTGGCAGACCAGGTACTCGACAAGCAGGCCCCGCAGCATCGGGTCCTGGGCGTCGGAGAAGGCCCATTGCCAGAATTGCGTAGCGCTGCGCTGGGTGTCGTGGGCGGCGAAGCTGAAGAGGTTTTCGGGGTAGATACGGCTCATTGCAGGTCCTTTGCGGGGGAAAGGAGCTGATGATGGAGCGGGCACAAGGACAAGAGAAGTGGCGTTCTCCGTATGAGGGGGAGGAGGGCAGGGCGCGGGCTGATGTCCCTGAGCCTGCTGCTGGGCGTGCTGCCCGGTTGGCTGCTGTGGAAGGTACCGGTGCTGCACCATTCGCTGCGCCGCGAGCCGGCGTCAGGGCTTGTCGCGGGGGCTCGGGGGCAACTCGCACTGGCCGGCGCAGCGCCGGCTGCCATCCGGGTGGGGCAGCCAGGCCAGGTGCGGACGAAGGCGGCGGAACAGGCTGTAGCCCAGGCGGAACAGCGGCCGCAGGGGGCGCCAGGCCAGCGGTGCGGCCCAGCGGTGCAGGCCGGCGGCACGCCAGCTCCAGAGCGTGGCGTCAACGCCGGTGTACCACTGCCCTGAGGCGCTGCGGGCGTGCAGGCGATCCCCCAGTTCCTGGCGGCTGCGGCCGGCACCCTGTTCGTCGAAATCGACGGCGCTGATGTCTTCCAGGCGCAACCGGGCCGGGTCGGCGTGGCGCGCCAGCCACTGGGCCTCGCGGGCGCAGAGCGGGCAGGCGAGGTCGACGTAGAGGGTCAGCGGCAGGTCTGGCGTATTCATGGCATGGCTCGTGGGGGGATGGAGGCGACTCTGCACCGGCGCACGGGCCACGGCAAGCGCGAACCGGCGCGGCAGGCTCAGTCTGTGAAGGTCACCGAGAATTGCGCAACGGCGTCCACCACCCGGTGGGACTCGCTGCGGATTTCGCGGATCACTTCGCCGGCCTGGTTGGCAAGCTCGACCCCTTCCCGGGCGCGGTCCTGGGTGGTGCTCATGCTGCTCACGGCGCTGCGGGCGAGGTTCTGGTTCTGCTGCACCACGCCGTTGATCTGGAGGGTCGCCTGGCTGGTGCGGGAGGCGAGCTGACGCACCTCGTCGGCCACCACGGCGAAGCCACGGCCCTGCTCACCGGCGCGGGCGGCTTCGATGGCGGCGTTGAGGGCCAGCAGGTTGGTCTGGTCGGCGATGCCGCGAATGACCTGGACGATGCTGGTGATCTGCTCGGACTGCTTGTTCAGCCCCTCGATCTGGTCGGCGACCGTCCCCAGGTTGGTGGCGATCTCGGTGACCACGTCGACGGTGCGGGCCACGGTCTGGGTGCCCTGGGCGGCGGTGACGTCGGTCTCCATGGCGATGTCGTGGGCCAGTTGGGCGGCGGCGGCCTCGGCGTCGCGGCGCTCCACCTGGGCGGTGATGTCGCTGGCGAACTTGACCACGCCATAGAGGCGCCCGTTGGCGTCGTACAGGGGGTTGTAGGTGGCGCGCAGCCAGACCACGCGGCCGTCACGGGTGACACGGCGGTAACGGTCGGAGAGGAATTCGCCCTGGTTGAGCCGGGCCCAGAACTGTCGGTACTCATCGCTGCGGCTGTCTTCGGCGACGCAGAACAGGCGGTGGTGCTTGCCGAGGATGTCCTCCAGCCGGTAGCCCATGAGTTCCAGGAAGTTCCGGTTGGCGGAGATCACCTCGCCGGCGAGGTTGAACTCGATCACCGCCATGGAACGGCTGATGGCGTTGATGTAGCTCTCATGGCGGTGCTCGGCCTCGATCTGGGCGGTGATGTCAGTGGCGATCTTCATGACACGCAGTGTCTGGCCGAGTCCATTCTGGATCGGCAGGTAGGTCGCCTCCAGCCAGATCTCCTCGCCGGCGTGGTTGAGGCGCATGAAGCGCTTGCTGAAGCGTTCGCCTTGACGCAGCCGTTGCCAGAACTGCTGGTAGGCAGCGCTCTCGGCCAACTGCCGGGGGCAGAACAGTCGATGGTGCTGCCCCACCACCTCTTCGAGGCGATAGCCCACCACGTTCAGGAAGGCAGGGCTGGCATCCAGGATGATGCCGTCGGGGGTGAATTCGATCGTGGCCATCGAACGGCGGATCGAGGCCAGCTCAAGCGCGTCGATGGTTTGCTGCGGAGCGGATTCCTTCTTGCGATTGAGCCACATGCTGTCATCTCCCTGGCGTAGTGCACGCCGAGAAAAACTAGACGAAGTCAGGTCACTTGGCCCCAGCGAAAGCGTCCTGCTGGCCGTCAATGGCTCGTGTTGGTCATCACTGAACGCCGCCATTCGAGCCACCCGGAGAAAGCGGGAACGAGTAGACGGACATGTTGCGCGAGGAAATTGGCTGGTTGCCGAGGTTGTACAAGGTTAATACTTGTATAGCTTTTTGGTGGGGGTTTTCTGGCGCCATTTATTTGTTCTGGCGAGTTTCCGACCAGTGGCAGTCAGGGGGGCGCATGACGCCCCCCTTCGGCCTTCAAAGCTGGAAGCGTTGCACTACGCCGTTGAGGTCGATGGCCAGGCGCGACAGCTCCTGGCTGGCGGCGCTGGTCTGGTCGGCGCCGGCGGAGGTCTGCAGCGAGAGGTCGCGGATGTTCACCAGGTTGCGGTCCACTTCACGGGCCACGTGGGCCTGCTCCTCGGAGGCGCTGGCGATCACCAGGTTGCGCTCGTTGATGGAGGAGATGGCGTGGGCGATCTCGTCGAGGGCGGCACCGGCGGCGCGGGCCACGTCCAGGGTGAAGTCGACCCGCTCGCGGCTGGATTGCATCGAGGTGACCGCCTGGCTGGTGCCCTGCTGGATGGTGTTGATCATCTGCTCGATTTCCTGGGTCGACTGCTGGGTGCGGTGGGCCAGGGCCCGCACCTCGTCAGCTACCACGGCGAAGCCGCGACCCTGCTCGCCAGCGCGTGCTGCCTCGATGGCGGCGTTGAGCGCCAGCAGGTTGGTCTGCTCGGCGATGGAGCGGATCACGGCGAGCACCTGGCTGATGTCGCGGACGTTGTCGGCCAGTTCTTCCACCTTGCTGGAGGTGTTGGCCACGTCCCCGGCGAGCTGGGCGATGGAGTTGACCGCCTGGCCCACCTGCTCACGGCCGCTGCGGGCGGTGTGGTCGGCCTGCTTGGAGGCTTCCGAGGTGCTGACGGCGTTGCGCGCGACTTCTTCCACGGCGGTGGTCATCTCGTTGACGGCGGTGGCGGCCTGCTCGATCTCGGTGTTCTGCTGGTGCAGGCCGCGGGTGGAGTCCTCGGTCACCGCGTGCAGCTCTTCCGAGGCCGAGGCGAGCTGGCTGGAGGAATCGGCAATGTGCTGGATGGTGCTGCGCAGGCTGGTCTGCATGTCCTGCAGGGAGCGCAGCAGGTGGGCCGGCTCGTCCTGGCCCTGGGCGTCGATGCGGTGGGTCAGGTTGCCGGAGGCGACCACGCGCGCCACGTCCACGGCCTGGGCCAGCGGGAGGATGATGCTGCGGGTGAAGATCACTGCCAGCAGGACGGTCAGCACCACCGCGATGGTGATCACGGTGATCACCAGGGTCACCGCGTTGGAGAAAGTGGCGTCGCTTTTGACGGAGGCACGCTTGGCCCCTTCGCTGTTGACGCGGGCCATCTCAGCAAGGGCATTGGCCAGCTCTTCGGCGTAGTCGCCGAGCTTTTGTTCCACGGTATGGCGTGCCTCGTCGCTGCTGCCGGCCTGGGTCAGGGAAACGGTCAGGCGCGACTGCTCCATGTAGCGGTCCCGCGCGACCTTGTAGGCGTCGTACAGGCGGCGTTCCTCGGCGGAGGAAATCATCGGCTCGTAGCGGCGCTCGGCATCCGCCTGGGCACTCTCGGCCTTTCTCAGACCGGCCAGGGTGGAGTCGCGGAAGTCGCCCTGGACGACGGCGTAGCGCAAGGTCATGGCGCGGATGCGGGAGCTGGCGGCACTCAAGTCGTTGACCGCCATGATCGAAGGCAGCCAGTTGGCGTCGACCTCGGCGCTCATGTCATCCATCTGGCTCATCTGGTACAGCGCGATCAGCCCCAGCAGCACCAGCAACAGCCCCAGCGTCGAGAAGGCGAGTGCCGAGCGAAGGCCTATTCGTATTTGTCTAATCCACATGGTGTTTCCCCAGGTCATGCAAAGGTGGTGTGTCGAGCGACACGTTCTGGCCCCCTTCGGCCTGCCCTGCGGGTGGAACGGATTTCAGTGAATCGGCGGCTCCTTCTGCACAGGGGGCCTGTGCTGCCGTCTGTGCGGCGAGGTAGCGGTGCCCGAGCGTCTGACCACTCTTCACAGAGCGCTTAGGGGTGTTGGTCTTGTGCGTAAAGCATATGAATTCGACTTAATTTGTGCGACATATCTCACATTGTTTTACTCGAATTTCCCGAGATTACTTCGCCTTTCCTTGATCCAAGGCAGTGTTTGGGCGTGCTCTCGCCAGCATGGTGCCTGGCCCTGCGGGTTGGGGCGCCAGGCCCGTGCGGCAGAAAAGGCCGTGGGCAGGTCCGGGCCTGCTGTTTGAAATCCGCTCCGCCCTGGACGACTCTTCACCCGCTGACCAGAGAAGACCGAATGACCCTACCGATGAATGACCCCCCCGGCACACCCCAAAAGCGTGTTCGCACCGGCGGGCGCAGCGCCCGCGTGCTGGAGCAGGTCGTGGCCGCCGCGCGGGACGAACTGCGCGAGCACGGCGCCATCGCCTTCTCCATTCCCCGAGTAGCCAAGCGTGCAGGCGTACACGTGGCCTCGGTGTACCGGCGCTGGCCGGACGTGAACGAACTGATCGCCTTCACGGCCAACCGCTACGTGGACCAACTGATCCCGATACCGGACAGCGGCTCGCTGATGGGCGACGTGACTTTGCTGCTGCAGGGCACCCGCGCTTTTCTCTGCGACCCCCTGGGCGCCACCCTGGTAGGCCAGGCCTTCAGCCTGAGCGGCGAGGGCGCCAACCGCGCGCTGATCCGTCTGTACTGGAGCAAGCGCGCCGCCGCCCACCGGGCCGTCTTCGAACGAGCCGTGGCGCGCGGTGAACTGCGTGAAGGGGTCGAGCCGGAGCAGGCGGTGGAGATGTTGGTGGGGCCGCTCTACATCCGCCACTTCCTCAGTCAGGGCGCCATCAGCGACGACTACCTGCGGACCCTCGCCGAGCGGGTGCTCGCGCCTCTGCTGGTGCGGCGTGGCTGAGCCGCCACTCACTGGCGAGGGCGGATGGGCTGGCGTCTGCGGCCGTGAGGGGGAGGCCCAGCGGCAGGCCCGTCACGCCGCGTGATGTGACGAGCCTGGCAAGGCTGGAAGCCGCCAGGTCGTGTCGAATGATGATGTGCGAGCAGGACGCGGGTGGCCCGTTCACTTCACCTCGTAGTCCAGGCGCTGTCGGTAGGTCTCACCGCCTGCCGCATAGGTCAGCTCCACTCGGTAGCGCCCGGCGCTCATCCCATTGGCCGTGGTCTTCAGGCAGGTGTTGTTGGGCGTCGAGCGGCTGGGGTCGATGGCGATGTCGGCGTCGGCGACTCGCTTCAGTGACTTGTCGGCCTGAACCCTGAATACCTGGGCGGTGATGTCATCGCTCTTCAAGGTGTCGGGATGCCGGAGGCAGATTTCTCGCTGTGAAGCGGCGAACACTCTCTCGCCTTGGGTGTTGAGGCTGTCGGCGAAGCCCATCACGCCGCTCGCGGCCTTTTCCTGGCGCCTGGCAGCCTCCAGGGATTCGATCGCTGCCTGATAGTTCTGGCTCACCTGCAGGTCGCCGGTTCTCGACTTGGCGATGCGCTGGACCATTTCCTCGGCACTGAGCAGCAGCTTGCGTTTGGCCCAGAGACTCGGGTCGCCGCCCTGGACGACCGAGAGGGTCAGCCAGGTCTTGTCGGTGTAGGGCTTGCCATCCTTACCTATCAGAGCCTGTTGCTGCAGTTTGATCTGGCTTGAGTCGATGTCTTCCAGCGAGGGGCCGTCTGGCGCGTCAGTCAGGCCACGCTTGATGGCTACCGGCACCGACATGACGGCGTCACCGATGTAGGCGACGGGGTTCCTGGATGTGCCGTTCTTGCTCAGGTAGCCGAAGCAGGTGGTCAGTGCGCAGGACTCCTGGTTGATCAGGGTGTAGTTGCCGGGGTTCAGGGGGATGGCACTGCCGTTGACGTCCTGGAAGGCTTGCAGATTCCCCGCATTGCCGAGCAGGTCGAAGCTGACCCGCATCACCACGTCGTCCTTGTTCAGGCTGAGCAGGCTTTTGGCGATTTCCTTGGTGAAGGTTCGCTCGGCGGCCGTCACCGGGTTGTCCAGCGAGAGGGTCTGGCCGACGGAGTTGATGAAGTCGAGGAAGGCTGCTGTGTCTTCATTCTCGCCCTGGTCGTATTCCAGCACCGTGAGCGTGATGCTGATCTGGTCCGCTTCCAGCTTCTTGGGGCCGTACAGCAGCTTGTTGAAGAACGGCCCCTTGGAGGGGTCGCCGACACCGGTGTAGGGACCCAGCACGGTGGTGACGGTGTCCCCTTTGTCACCCGCGCTGACCTCGGTGAATTCGGCCACGATCACCACTTCGTTGGCGCCGCTGAAGTCGGGCAGGTACTTGAAGTAGGCATCGGAGAGGTACAGGGCGAAGACGTCCTTGCCCTTCAGGTCGCGGTTGGGGTCGGTCGTCATCACCGCCTTGGACATGTCCAGCTTCTCCGGGAACACGCCGCCCAGACCATTACTCTTGGGGCTGTAGAGCTGCGCGGAGCCGGACGGGCCGGCACAGCCCTGGGCACTGAGCAGGGCGATGCCGAGGGCGGTGGACAGGATAAGGCGGAAGGGGCGCCGGGATAGGCGGTAGGCTGCATGAGGCATGGTTGCTCGCTCCCTGAGGGTTGCCGTTGCGCTGAGTGCAGCCTAGTTGCCCTGGGTTTGGAATCAATGTACCGGCAAGGCATTTCCTACGAACGGTCTCAGCCCTCCCGCCCTTCCTCCTGGCGCAGACCCTGGCTGAGGCCATCACAACTGGTGGACCAGTCCGACAGCCAGTCGGGGAGGGTGGGGGACTCGGCGGAAACCCCCAGCTCCTGCACGAACTCACCGGGGGCGACCGGGCCCTTGGGGCTGCGGAACAGGCCGCGCATGATCACCACGCCGAGCACCCGGCCGTCCTTGACGAAGCGGTGCTCCATGAAGGTCCACTTCTCGTCCCAGCCCAGCAGGCGGGTGTGGACCTCGAAGGCTTCGAACAGCCGCAGCTCGCGGCGGAATTTGCCCCAGATATCGCCCACCACCGGCAGTGCACGGTGGCGCAGGGCGACCCGGAAGGCGCCGCTGCGCAGCACGAAATCCATGCGCCCGACGTCGGCGAGGGTGAAGTAGCGACCATTGTTGACGTGGCGGTTGAAGTCCAGGTCCAGCGGCCAGACCCGCATGCGGATGACGGTGGTGTCGAGGCCGTGGACGGCTTTGCGCCAGGGGCGGCGGAGGAGCATCAGGAGCAGGCGGAACCAGAGATTCATGGCAGGTCGGACCGATTGGGGAAGACCCGCGCAATCTAGAGCCATGCCCCCTGTTCGGATAGGTGCGCAAATGACATATTCCATGCGAAACCTGCAAGAGCGCTGCCATGCACGTCACCCTGCTCGTCACCGACTACTGTTCTGCCGCCAGCACCTTCCTCGCCGTGGAGGTGCTGCGGGCGGCCAACCTGCTGGCCGAAGGCGAGCCGCCGTTCGAGGTGGTGAGCGTGTCTCTGGATGGTGGGGAGGTGACCACCCTCGGCGGGCATCGGGTCGCGGTACAGGCGGCGCTGGGCAGCATCGAGCGGACCGACCTGGTGCTGGTGCCGGGCTTCATCTTCACCCTGCGCGAGGCCTTGCCCGGCTTCGACCGTTACGTGCCCTGGCTGCAGGCCCGCCATGCCGAAGGCGCGACGGTGGCCTCGATGTGCACGGCGGCCTTCCTGCTGGCGGAGGCGGGGTTGCTGGAGGGGCGGCGGGCCACCACCCACTGGGCCTTCGCCGGCCTGTTCAGGCGGCGCTACCCCGAGGTGTTGCTGGACGAGACGCTGATCCTCTGCGAGGACAGCAACGTGATGACCAGCGGTGGCGCCAGCGCGGCGATGGACCTGTTGCTGCACCTGGTCCGGCGCTTCGCCTCCCTGGAACTGGCGCAGACCTGCGGCCGCTACCTGCTGATCGACAGCGTGCGCACCGGGCAGTCGGCCTACGTCATGTGGTCGACGCCGAAGGGGCATGGGGACGCCAAGGTGCTGCAGGTGCAGAACTGGTTGGAGGTGCATTACACCGAGCCGGTGTTGATCGACGAACTGGCGCAGCGCTTCGGTTTCGGCACGCGCAACTTCAAGCGGCGCTTCAAGGAGGCCACCGGCTACTCGCCGCTGGCGTACCTGCAGACCCTGCGCCTGGAGCAGGCCAAGCACCTGCTGGAGACCACCCGCCTGAGCCTGGAGCGCATCACCTTCCAGGTGGGGTACGAGGACAGCAATTCATTCCGCCGGCTGTTCCAGCAACGGATCGGCATGCCGCCGGCGGCCTACCGCAAGACCTTCCAGGTACGCGGCGTGCCGGCCTGACGGGCTCAGCCCTCGGTGCCGCGGATGAAGGCCGGCTCGTAGTCGCGACGGGCGCTGGAGACGCGCGGATTGGGGTTCATCAGCGCCTGGCGGACCTTCTCGTAGTCCTCGTAGGGCAACCCGGCACGGTTGAGCATCTCCAGGGAGAACTGCTTGATCTCGGCGTCGGTGTAGGGGCGCGGTTCCGGCTGGCTGGCACAGCCGCTGAGGACGAGGGCCGCAAGGGCCAGCGCCAGGATGTGAGTGGGTTTCATGGGCCCCCCGGGGCAGTGGTGACGGGATGCCGAGCAGGCTACCAATGCCCCCGGGAGGCGAAAAATCACCGTTGCAGATAATGAGTATTGCCTGGATCGCAAGGATATCCGGGGTTGCGAACCCGCCCCGAGGCCGCTAGTCTGCGCACCCCTGAAATTCATCGGATGATTGGATGTCTGCCATGTCCGCACCGGCCCTCAAGCGCTCCCTGGTGGATATCGCCCTGGAGCAGATCCGCCAGCGCATCGACGACGGCACCTGGCTGCTCGGCCAGCGCCTGCCGCCCGAACCCGAGTTGGCGGAGATCATCGGCATCAGCCGCAACACCGTGCGCGAAGCGGTGCGGGTGCTGACCTTCTCCGGCGTGCTGGAAGTGCGCCAGGGTGACGGCACCTACGTGCGCGCCTGCGCCGACCCGCTGTCTACCATGCAGGCTCTGGCCCGCAGCTCGGTGGAGCAGGCCCTGGAGGCACGGGGGATGATCGAGATCGAAGCCTCGCGCCTGGCGGCCCTGCGCCGCACCGAGGCAGACCTCATCGCCCTGCGCGAAGCCCTGGCGGCCTCCGCCGCACGCTCCAGCTACGACGACCTGCAGGACTACATCGACCATGACCTGGTGTTCCACCAGCGGGTGGTGGACAGCGCCCACAACCCGGTGCTGAGCGAGTTGTACCGCTACTTCTCCCAGGTCATCCGCGTGGGCCTGGAGCGCACCATTTCCGATCCCGACCGCGCGCAGCCGTGCTTCGACCTGCACCGCGAGTTGCTGGACGCCATCGAACGACAAGACGCGGACGCCGCCGCTGCGGCCAACCGTGCGTTGCTGATCTGACGTTTGCCCTTTTCTGGAGTTGCCTTGCCATGCCTGCCCACGATTCCCCCTCCCACACGCCCTCGGCCTGCCCGCCGGAGGAACTGCTGATCGACGCCGAGGCCGACGACGAACCTGCGCCCCCTGCCATCGCCGGAGGCGCGGCCCTGTTGCTGGTGGGGCTGGTGCTGGTGGCGCTGAACCTGCGCCCGGCGCTGTCCAGTTTGGCGCCGATGCTCAACATGGTGCGCGAGGCCACCGGGCTCTCCGCCTCCGGGGCCGGTCTGCTCACCACCCTGCCGGTCCTTTGCCTCGGCCTGTTCGCCCCGCTGGCGCCGATCCTGGCGCGGCGCCTGGGCAGCGAGCGCACGGTGCTGCTGATCCTCCTCGTACTGGCCGGTGGCATCGTCCTGCGCAGCCTGTTTCCGCTGGCCGGGCTGTTCCTCGGCAGCGTCATGGCCGGTGCCAGCATCGGCATCATCGGCGTGCTGCTGCCGGGTATCGTCAAGCGCGATTTCCCTCACATCGCCGGGCTCATGACCGGTGTCTACACCATGGCCCTGTGCCTGGGCGCGGCGCTGGCCGCCGGGGCCACCGTGCCCCTGGCCGGTGTGCTGGATGGCGCCTGGCAACCGGCCCTGGCCTTCTGGGCGCTGCCGGCGATCCTCGCGGCGCTGGTGTGGCTGCCCCAGGCGCGGCAGTCCGCCCATGCCGGCCGCCAGGCCTACCGGGTGAGCGGCCTCTGGCGTGACCCGCTGGCCTGGCAGGTGACCCTGTACATGGGGCTGCAATCCTCCCTGGCCTACATCGTGTTCGGCTGGCTGCCGTCGATCCTGATCGACCGCGGGCTGTCCGCCGTGGAGGCCGGGCTGGTGATGTCCGGTTCGGTGATGACCCAGTTGGTCAGCGCCCTCGGCGCCCCCTGGCTGGCCACCCGCGCGCGGGACCAGCGCCTGGCGGTGGTGCTGGTGATGAGCATGACCCTGGCCGGGCTGATGGGGATGCTCTATGCGCCCCTGGGCGGCATCTGGGGCTGGGCGGTGGTGCTCGGCCTGGGGCAGGGCGGCACCTTCAGCATCGCGTTGGCGCTGATCGTCCTGCGCTCGCGGGACGCCCACGTGGCCGCCAACCTCTCCGGCATGGCCCAGGGCGTGGGCTACACCCTGGCTGCCATGGGCCCGCTGGCGGTCGGCGTGGTGCATGACCTGACCCACGGCTGGAGCGCGGTGGGCTTCATCTTCGTCGGCATCAGCCTGGCGGCCGCCGCCTTCGGCCTGGGGGCCGGGCGCAACCTGCTGGTGAACGCCCGCAGCGAACACCTCTGACACCCGCCCCCGCGACAACGCCGGCCCCAGGGCCGGCGTTGTCGTTTCCGGGGACGTGGGGACCGTCTGTAGCCCGTGCTTCAGCCCGGGATTGCGTGCTGCCAGTTCCCGGACTGAAGTCCGGGCTACGGGGAGGGGGCTTCAGCGGCGGCGCAGCAGGCCGACGAAGAACAGCCCGCCGATGGCGGCGGTGGCGATGCCGATGGGCAGGTCCTGGGGGGCGGCGAGGGTGCGGGCGCCGACGTCCACCCAGACCAGGAACAGCGCGCCGAGCAGGGCGCTGGTGGGCAGCAGGCGGCGGTGCTCGGCGCCCACCAGGCGGCGCGCGAGGTGGGGCAGCATCAGCCCGACGAAGCCGATGGCGCCGCTCAGGGCCACCAGCACGCCGGTCAGCAGCGAGGCGCAGAGGAATACCCAGAGGCGCACCCGACGGGGTTCGAAGCCGAGGCTGGCGGCAGTGTCTTCGCCACTCATCAAGGCGTTCAGGCCGCGGGCCTGGGCCATCAGCAGTGCCAGGCCGAGGGCCAGGCTGACGGCCGGCAGGGCCAGCAGTTCCCAGCGGGCGAGGCCGAGCCCGCCGAGCATCCAGAACAGCACCGAACTGGCGGCATGCGGGTCGCCGAGGAACAGCAGCAGGTTGACCAGCGCCATGCACAGGAAGGACACCGCCACGCCCGCCAGCAGCAGGCGGTCGCTCTCCAGGCGGCCGTGGCGGCTGGCGATGGCCAGCACCAGGGCGGTGCTCGCCAGGGCGCCGACGAAGGCTGCCAGAGGCAGGCTCAGGTGGCCGGCGAACTCGCCCAGGTAGAGCACCACCAGCACCGCGCCGAGGGCGGCGCCGGAACTGACGCCCAGCAGGTGCGGGTCGGCCAGCGGGTTGCGGGTGGTGGCCTGCAGGGCGCTGCCCACCAGGGCGAGGCCGGCGCCCACCAGGGCGCCGAGCAGCACCCGTGGGGCGCGGATCAGCCAGACGATGCTGGCCTGGCCATCGCTCCAGTCGCCTCGCTGCAGCAACCCCAGACGCTCGCCGACGATGGCCCAGACCTGCTCCTGGGGCAGCCGCGCCGGGCCGAAGCCGAGGGCGGCCACCAGCGACAGCGCCAGCAATGCGGCCAGCCCCACCAGCAGCAGGCGGAAGGCACCGGCCGAGCGCAACGGCCTCACCGGGCGACCCCGGCGAACACCTGCGGGTGCAACCCGGCGGCGAGGGCTTCGATGGCGGCGGCGTTCTCCACCGAGGGCGTGGCGTCCAGGTAGGGCAGCACCAGGAAGCGCCGCTCGCGGATGGCGGTGACCCCGGCCAGGGCCGGCTGGGCGAGCAGGAAGTCGCGCTTCTGCTGCCAGGTTCGCTCGCCGTAGTCGACGATGACGATCACCTGCGGATCGCGCTCCACCACGGTTTCCCAGTTGACCTGGGTCCAGCTGGCGGCCAGGTCGGTGAACACGTTGTGCCCGCCGGCGGCTTCGATCAGGGCCTGGGGCATGCCGAGGCGGCCGCTGCTGAAGGGGCGGTCTTCGCCGCTGTCGTAGAGGAACACCCGGGGCCGCTCGGCGACGCCGGCCAGGCGTTCGCCCACCGCCGCCACGCGGGCCTTGAGGCCGGCCACCAGGGCCTGGGCGCGGGGCTCGACGTCGAAGATGCGGCCGAGGTTCTCCAGGTCGCGGTAGAGGTCATCGAGGCTGGCCGCCTCGCGTGGCATGACGTGGGCGCAGGACTCGCTCAGCTCGTACACCGGGATGCCCAGCGGCGCGAGGGTGGCGGGGGTGACGTCGCCACCCACGTGCATGCCGTAGTTCCAGCCGGCAAAGAAGAAGTCGGTGTCGGCGGCCAGCAGGGTTTCCACCGAGGGGTACTTGCGGGCCAGTTCCGGCAGGCCGGCGAGGGCCTCGCGCAGGCTCGGGTCCAGGGTCTTCCAGCCGCTGACGCCGCTGTAGCCGGCCATGCGCTCGCGCAGGCCGAGGGCGATCAACATGCCGGTGAGGTTCACGTCCTGGCTGACGGCGTGCGTGGGTGCGCGCTCGAACACCACTTGGCGGTTGCAACTGGTGATGGTCACCGGGTACTGGGTGGCCTGGGCGCTGCCGGCGAGCAGCAGGGCGGCGAGGGCGAGGGAGCGGCTGTTCATGGGGGGGTGATCCAGGTGATGCGCGGGTGGCCGCCGATGGGGTGGCGGTCCACCAGTGCGGGGGTGCCGAACACCTCCAGCAGGCGTTGCGGCGTGAGGACGGCTTCGGGGGTGCCGCTGGCCACCAGACGGCCGCCGTCGAGTACCAGCAGGCGGTCGCAGAAGGCGGCGGCGAGGTTGAGGTCGTGGAAGCTGGCCAGGGTGCTCAGCCGCAGGCGGCGCAGCAGGGCCAGCAGTTCCAGTTGGTAGCGCGGGTCGAGGTGGTTGGTGGGTTCGTCGAGCAGCAGCAGGCCGGGGGCCTGCACCAGGGCGCGGGCCAGCAGAGCGCGCTGCTTCTCGCCGCCGGAGAGGCGGGCGAACGGGGTGTCGCGGTGGGCTTCGAGGGCCACCTGGCGCAGCGCTTCGCTGACCCGGGCGCGGTCGTCGGCAGTGTCGCCGTCGAACGGCCCCTGGTGGGGCGAGCGGCCCATGGCGGCGACCTCGGCAACGCTGAGGCCGAAGTCGCTGGGGAACTCCTGCAGCACCACGGCGACCCGCTGTGCGCACCAGCGCGACGGTTGGCGCCAGATGTCTTCGTCGTCCACCCGCACCGTGCCGCCGTGGGGGCGGGCGGCGCGGTAGATGCAGCGCAGCAGGCTGCTCTTGCCGCTGCCGTTGGGGCCGATGAGGCCGACGAACTCGCCTTCCGCCACGTCCAGCCCGATGCCGTCCAGGGACCAGCCGGCGAGGGCGCCGTCAGGGGCCCAGTGCAGGTCATGGAGGTTCAGGCGGGACATGGCGTAACCCTCAGAAGCTGTAGTCGGCGGTGACGAAGAACGAGCGCGGCTGGCCCAGCAGCCATTGCTGGCCGCCGTTCTGCTGGGTGACGGCGTAGCGGCGGTCCAGCAGGTTGTTCAGCTCCAGCCCCAGGCGCGTGTCGGGCAGCACCTGCCAGCCGAGGTTGGCGTCGAGCACGGTGTAGCCGGGCACTTTGACGGTGTTGGCGGCGTCGGCGTAACGGGCGTCGACGTAGCGTGCGCCGAGGCCGGCGTCCAGATCATGGCTGAGCGCCTTGCTGACCCAGAGGTTGGCGGTGCGCCGTGGCACGTTGGTGGGGCTGTTGCCGGACCGGGAGACGAGCTGGCCGCCGACGGATTCGTTGAAGTCGTCGTATTCGGCGCGCAGCAGCGAGGCGTTGGCCGAGACGTGCCAGCCCTGCTCCAGGGCCAGTTCCAGGGTCGCTTCCAGGCCGTCGGAAGACTGCTGGCCGATCTGCTGGGTGGGGCGGGTCACCGATTCGCGGGAGAGCAGCTTCTTCTTGACGATGTGGTAGGCGGCCAGGGTCCACTCGCCGCGCCCGTCCCAGAACTGCTGCTTGAGGCCGAACTCGGTCTGCTTCGACTCGGTCAGGTCCATCTGCTGCTGGGTGGGGCTGAGGGTGATGAGGTTGCTGACGCCGTCCTCGCTGGTGGAGTACTGGCCGTAGAAGGACAGTTGCGGGGTGGCGGCGAACACCAGGCCGGCGCGCCAGTTGCCGCCCTGGATGCTGCGGTCGCTGCGCAATGGTTGCGCGCGGTTCTCGTTGGGAAGATCGGTGCGGTCGATATGGTTCTGGTCGCGACGCAGGCCGGTGACCACGGACCAGCGCTCGCTCAGTTGGGTGCGGTTCTCCGCGAACAGGGCGGCGGTGCGGGTTTCGCTGCGCGAGTGCGGGCGGTAGGCCGAGGCGCTCTGGTAGTAGCTGGGGGTGGGGTTCCACGGGTCGACGTAGTCGCCGCCGATGTCGGTGTAGGGCGCGTTGTTCAGCAGGTCGAAGCGGATGCGGTTGAACTCGCCGCCCACCAGGGTGCGGCTGTCGAGGCCGAACAACGAATGGTCGAAGGTGAAGGTCTGGCGGTCGCCGATCTGCTCCTGCTCGTGCTTGATGCGCAATTGCTCGGCGCGCTCCAGTTGGCCCCGGCCGGCGTCCCAGGTGTAGGCCTCGGCGTTGCGCCAGTAGCGGCGGCTCTTGATGTGGTAGAGCTGGTTGCTGGCGCTGAAGCCTTCGCTGGGCGTCCAGTCGGTGACGAGCCGGGTCCACTGGTCGTTGTAGTGCAGCTCGGCGTTGTGCAGGTTGTAGTTCTTGTCTTTCAGGCTGTCCCGCAGGTGGCCGTCGATCAGTGGCGTGCCGAAGTAGTTCATGGGCTGCAGGTCGCCCTGGTCGTGGGCCAGAGTGAAGGCCAGGGCGTCGCTGGCCTGCCAGCGCAAGGCGGCGCTGAGGCCGAGGTTCTTCGAGTCGCCCCGGTCGATCCAGCCGTGGCTGGTCTCGCGGTTGAGGTTGAGGCGGTAGCTGAGGGTGTCGGTGAGCGAGCCGCCGCTGTCCAGGGCCATCTGCTGGCGGTCGTCGGAGCCATAGCCCAGGCGCAGGCGGTTGCGGATCTCGCCGTCGAAGGGCTTCTTCGGCACCACGTTGATCACCGCGCCCGTGGCGCCTTCGCCGTAGAGCACCGAGGCCGGGCCACGGATCACGTCGATGCGCTCGACCATCCACGGGTCGGTGGGGAAGGTGGTGGTGCCCATGCCGGTGTAGAAGCGCGTGCCGTCGTACAGCTGCATGACCGAGGCGTGTCCGGTGAAGCCCCGGGCCGAGAGGGCGGTGCCGCCGTTGCCGGGGGTGCCGATGTGGGTGATGCCGGGGCTGCGGGTCACGGCGTCCTGCACGGTGGCGTTGTTGCGTGCGCGCACTTCGTCACCGCTGATGGCGCTGGTGCTGGCCGGGGTTTCCAGGGCGGAGAGGCCCAGGCGCGAGCCGGCGGGCACGGGCGTGTCGAGGCGGATGGCGGTGTCGTCCGCCTGGTCGGTGACGGCGGTGGCCGGCAGCGCCAGGGTGCCGTCTTCGGCGTGCAGGGAGAAGGAAATGGACAGCGCGAGCAGGCCGAGTGCGGCGCTCGCCGGAGCGTTGGAGCTGAAGGTACGGGACATGTCGTTCCTATCACGTCAGGAATGAATGGAGCCCGGAGGGAATGCAAAGGCGCGCGCGGGCGCGTGCACCCGTGCGAGAAACCGGCCCGTGCCCGCCCACCGCGGGTTTGCCTATCGATGCTCCAGGCCGGTCTCCGGGCTTGCGAGGATCACGCCGCATTCGCCTTCCCATGCCGTGGGCACAGTGGCGTATCGAATGCAGCGCTCGCTTACCGTTGCGGGGGCAGCGCCGGACTGGTCCTGATGGACGCACCGGCTTCCCGTTTCACCCCACGCACGACGGCGTGGGGCACCTGGAACGGCGCGCATCTGACCACTGGCACGGGGTGGCGTCAACCGGTGTCGGGAATCATTCGCCCTGTCGGCCGGCCGTGGCCGTTCCCGTCGCAGCCGGTAGAATGCCCGCCGCCGTTCACTGCCTGGAGGCCCCATGAGCCTGGAACCCGACGATCTCGACGCCATCAGCGCCATCACCCTGGATGACTACCAGCGCAATGCCGAGGGCTTCCGCGAAGGCACCCGCGACCACGACGTGAGCCAGAACATCGAGGCGCTGCTGCGCCACCTGGGGCCGGGCGGACCGTTCGACATCCTCGACTTCGGTTGTGGCCCGGGGCGCGACCTGCAGACCTTCCGCCGCCTCGGTCACCGCCCGGTGGGGCTGGACGGTACGGCGCGCTTCGTCGAGATGGCCCGCATCGATGCCGGCTGCGAGGTGTGGCAGCAGAACTTCCTGGCGCTGGAGCTGCCCGCCGAGCGCTTCGATGGCGTGTTCGCCAATGCCAGCCTGTTCCATGTGCCGCTGCAGGAGCTGCCGCGGGTACTGGGCCAGTTGCACGCCACCCTGCGGCCGGGTGGGGTGCTGTTCAGCTCCAACCCAAGGGGGCAGAACGAGGAGGGCTGGAATGGCCAGCGTTACGGTGCCTGGCACGACTATGGGCGCTGGCGTGAGTTGCTGGAGGCGGCGGGCTTCCAGGCGCTGGAGCACTATTACCGGCCGGCGGGGCTGCCTCGCGAGCAGCAGCCCTGGCTGGCGAGTGTGTGGCGGAAGCCGGCCTGAGCAACGGCCATTTGCCGGGTGTTGGGTCTGTCGAGGGCTGCCTGGGCAGGGCACTCTCGAAAAGAGCCCCCATGACAGGGGCTGAAGAACGCACGGTAGTCACCCTGGCCGTCGTCATCCAGGGTGGTAATTACGGTGACCCCGGACGGCAAAGAGGCCATGGCTTTCTTGTAGAGGGCGGCATCGATCGTCGGTTGCCGACTGAGTCCGGTGAACCTCGAAGCGCCGGTGCCAGGCCCTGCCGGGCGGTCGGCGGTGATCCATGCCCTGTACCGGCTCACCGGGGGCGTGCGGACCGCCTTCGGTGTGCGCCTGGCCGGCTCGTCGGCGCACGGAGCCCGGCTGCAATTTCGTCCAAGCCAGGGCAGGGGCGGCGCGCTAGAGTGGCGCGCATGGAACGCACCAGCCATATCGTCGGCGGCCTGCCCGGCATCCGCCTGATCGACGCCGAATACCACCACTTCGCCTTCCCCCGGCATTTCCACCTGGAGTACCACGTGGGCCTGCTGCTGGAGGGGCGGCAGCGCTTCGTCTATCGGGGTGAGCGCCAGTTGGCGGGGCAGGGCGATGTGTTGCTGATGGCGCCGGAGCAGATCCACGACGGCGCCAGCCTGGACGCGGAGGGCTACCGCATTCGTGTGCTGGCCTTCGAGCCGTACTGGCTGGAGCAGGCCAGCCGCGCCCTCAGCGACGGCCTTCGTGGTACGCCCAGGTTGCTCGGCGCGACCCTGCGTCATCCGGCGTTGCAGGCGCGCTTGCTGGCCGCCCATGACAGCCTGCTCGGGGATTCACGGCTGGCCCAGGAGCAAGCCCTGTGGCAGGCCATGGCCTGCCTGCTGCAACTGGGGTCGAGCCTGCGGGTGGAGGACCCGGCCGGCGGCTTCGACGGGATCACCTGGCGGCGCCTGCGGGAGTGGCTGGAGTCCCGGCTGGACGCGCCGCCCTCCCTGGAGGAACTGGCGGCCTTCTGCGGCCTGAGCCCCTGGCAGGTGTTGCGGCGCTTTCAGCGTCACTGCGGATTGCCGCCGCTGCAGTGGCTGACCCAGTTGCGTCTGGCCCGCGCCCTGCCGCTGGTGCTGGCGGGGGAGCCGCTGTCGGACGTGGCGCTGCGCTTGGGCTTCTATGACCAGGCGCATTTCTCCCGCCTGTTCCGCCGTACCTACGGCGCGCCGCCGGCTCGCCTGCGCGGGCGTGGCTGAAATCACCCAGCCCCTGGCCATAGCGCCGTCATCACCGTGCGTGAGAGTCATTGCCGGCTCCGCTGGCCTGCCGGAAAATCCCCGGCAGTTCCGCCACGAGCCGCCGCCATGACCCAGACCCTTTTCTTCGCCCATGCCAACGGCTTCCCGTCCGCCACCTACGCCAAACTGTTCGACGCGCTGGCGCCGGATTACCGCGTGCTGCACCTGGAGCAGCACGGGCACGATCCACGCTTCCCGGTGAACGACAACTGGGAAAACCTGGTGGACGAACTCATCCACCACCTGGAAGCCCAGGCCGAGCCGGTCTGGGGCGTCGGCCATTCCCTCGGCGGGGTGCTGCATTACCACGCGGCCCTGCGCCGGCCGGAGTTGTACCGCGGGGTGGCAATGCTCGATTCGCCGGTGCTGACCCTGGCCGACAAGATGGTCATCCGCGCCGCCAAGCGCTTCGGCTTCATCGACCGCATCACCCCCGCCGGGCGCACCCTTGGCCGTCGCGAGGAATTCGCCGACCTGGAGGAGGCGCGCCGCTACTTCGCCGGCAAGGCGCTGTTCCGCCACTTCGATCCGGACTGCCTGGACGCCTACGTGCGCCATGGCTTCACCGAGACCGCCGGCGGGCTGCGGCTGAAGTTCGACCCGGAAACCGAGATCCGCATCTACCGCAGCGTGCCCCACAGCAGCCC
This sequence comes from Pseudomonas sp. ENNP23, assembly GCF_001728945.1. Classification (NCBI taxonomy): domain Bacteria; kingdom Pseudomonadati; phylum Pseudomonadota; class Gammaproteobacteria; order Pseudomonadales; family Pseudomonadaceae; genus Pseudomonas; species Pseudomonas sp. ENNP23. Next base: position 15,394 of record NZ_LYSP01000027.1, on the reverse strand, counting down.
CGGACGGCCGCAGCAGTTGCAGGTGCCGCTGGCGGTGGTACGCGGGCGCCACAGCCGGGTGGTGATGCCGCACCACGCGCGGCTGGTGCGCCGGGTGCCGAAGGGCGAGTACCTGTCGCTGCCGGGTGGCCACATGTTTCCCCTGGAGCGCCCGCACGATACGGCAGCGCTGCTCCGCACCCTGTTCAAGCGCTGGGACGGCCAGGCCGCCCGCCAGGAGTCCGCATGAGTGCGCACGTCGAGGAGATCCGCCTGAACCTGCCCCACGTCGAGCTGGCCGCGCACCTGTTCGGTCCCGAGGACGGCCGGCCGGTGCTGGCCCTGCACGGCTGGCTGGACAATGCCATGACCTACGCGCGCCTGGCACCGAAGCTCAAGGGCCTGCGCATCGTCGCCCTGGACCTGGCCGGGCACGGGCATTCCGGGCATTACTCGGCAGGCTCCAGCTACCAGATGTGGGAGTACGCGGAGGACGTGCTGCACGTGGCCGAGCAACTGGGCTGGGCGCGTTTCTCGCTGATGGGCCATTCCCTCGGGGCCATCGTCTCGGTTCTGGTGGCGGCGTCGCTGCCGGAGCGGGTGGAGCGCATGGCGCTGATCGACGGCTTGATCCCCTACACCGGCGAAGCCGATGGCGCGCCGGCCCGCCTGGGCGAGGCGCTGCGGGCACGGCTGGCCCTGCAGGGCAAGCGCAAGCCGGTCTACGCCGACATCGACCGTGCCGTGCAGGCCCGCATGAAGGGTCTGGTGGCGGTGAGTCGCGAGGCTGCCGAACTGCTGGCCGAGCGCGGCCTGATGCCAGTGCCGGGTGGCTACACCTGGCGCACCGACATGCGCCTGACCCTGCCATCGCCGATGCGCCTGACCTTCGCCCATGCCCAGCAGTTCGTCCGCGCGGTACAGTGCCCCACCTGCCTGGTGCTGGCCGAGGGCGGGCAGATGGCCGCCGAGCCGCGCATCGCTCAATTGCTGCAAGGTCTACCCTTCGAGGTGCACCATCGGCCGGGCGGCCACCACCTGCACCTCAATGACGAGACCGGTGCCCAGGCCGTAGCAGACTGTTTCAATCCCTTCTTCGCCGCGCCTTGACTTGAATGGGGCAAGCGGGAAGGCTGGGCCCCATTTTCAAGGAGAGACCGGATGATCGACCTCTACACAGCCGCCACCCCCAATGGCCACAAGGTCTCCATTGCCCTGGAGGAGCTGGGGCTGTCGTACCGGGTGACTGCGCTGTCCTTCGAGCGCAAGGAGCAGAAGGCGCCGGACTTCCTGGCGATCAACCCCAATGGCCGTATCCCGGCCATCGTCGACCGCGACAACGGTGATTTCCCGGTCTTCGAGTCCGGCGCCATCCTTGTCTATCTGGCGGAGAAGACCGGTCAACTGATGCCTGCCGATCCCAAGGGCCGCTCCCTGGTGATGCAGTGGCTGATGTTCCAGATGGGCGGCGTCGGCCCCATGCAGGGGCAGGCCAACGCCTTTTTCCGCTACTTCCCCGAAGTCATCCAGCCGGCCATCGACCGCTACCAGCACGAGACCCGCCGCCTCTATGAGGTACTCGACTCGCGTCTGGCGCTGGTGGAATACCTGGCCGGCGACTACAGCATCGCCGACATCGCCACCTTCCCCTGGGTGCGTCTGCACGATTGGGCCGGCGTGTCGGTGGAGGGGCTGGCGCACCTGCAGCGCTGGCTGGCCGCCATCGAGGCGCGCCCGGCCGTGCAACGCGGCCTGGCGGTGCCTCCGCGTCAGGCTTCGGCTGAAAACGTGGTGAAATCCGCCCAGTCGATGCTGATGCGTTGAGGTCGCCCATGCGTTTTCTTCCCTTGTGCCTAGGCCTTGCCCTGGCGGCGCCGCTGCAGGCTGCCGACCTGCCCGAAAGCCATGACCTCGCGGCGTTGCCGCGCTTCCCCCACGCCGAGATCGTTGATTTCAAGGAGGCGCCCGACCAGGAGCGCTTCTACCCCCAGGGGCCGATCCGTCGCATCAGCAACCAGTTGCGCATGGAGCAGCGGGTGGATGCGCAAGGCCGGCAGACCTCGGTGACCTACAGGCTGCCCAGCGGGCACAGCTCCGATGAAGCCTTCGATCTTGCCCGGGTCGCCCTGATGGAGAAGGGCGCCATCCCGCTCTACTGGTGCCAGGGCCGCGACTGTGGCTCCAGCAGCCTGTGGGCCAATGCCGTGTTCGGCAACGCCCGGCTCTATGGGCCGGATGGTCAGCAGGCCTACCTGCTGGTGCGCCTCGCCGAACCCAGCCAGGACAGCCTGCTGGCGGTGTACGCCATCACCCGTGGCAACCGCCGCGCCTACCTGCATGCCGAGCAACTGGATGCCGCCGCCCCCCTGGGCGAGCTGCTGCCGACCCCGGCGACCCTGCTGCGCGAGCTGAAGAGCAGTGGCGAGCTGCACCTGCCGACGCTGCCGGCTGTGCCCAGCGAGGCTTGGGCCACGTTGCTGGCCCGTGGGCTGAACCTGGACAGCACCCTGCGGGTCAGCCTGGGGGGCGCTGGTGCCGAAGCCTGGCGCGAGGCGCTGGTGGGGCAGGGCGTGCGTGCGGCTCGCCTGGAGCTGGGCACCTCTCGCGAGGCCGGCCTGCACCTGGAGTGGCTGCGCTGAGCCTTGCTGTCCATCCTTGTTTTCGTTCTCGGCGCCTCCCCGGCGCCGCGCGCGCGTCAATCGGAGTGACTTCATGCTGAACAACGACCGCCTGCTGGTGCAGATCCTCCTGCTCACCTTGCTGGCTGCGTGCATCTGGGTGTTGGCGCCGTTTTGGTCGGCGCTGTTCTGGGCCGCGGTGCTGGCCTTCGCCAGTTGGCCGCTGATGCGCCTGCTGACCCGGCTGCTGAACGGCCGCACCGCCATGGCTGCCGCGATCCTCAGTGCCGGCTGGATGGTGCTGGTGGCGGTGCCGCTGGTGTGGCTGGGTTTCAACCTGGCGGACCACGTGCGCGACGCCACCGAATTCGTCAAGAACGTACAGGTCGAGGGCCTGCCCCGGCCGCCCGAGTGGTTGGGTGAGCTGCCCATGGTGGGCGACCGCCTGGTGGCCCTGTGGGCGCGGGTGGACGAGCAGGGTGCGGCCTTTTTCAGCAGCCTCAAGCCCTACATGGGGCAGGCCGGCAACTGGCTGCTGGCGCGCAGCGCGCAGATCGGCGGTGGCATGCTGGAACTGGCCCTGAGCCTGGTGCTGGTGTTCTTCTTCTACCGCGACGGCCCGCGCATGGCGCTGTTCGCCGAGCAGGCCCTGGGGCGGTTGATCGGCGACCGCGCCCCGCACTATCTGGAACTGGTGGCAGGCACGGTACAGCGGGTGGTCAATGGCGTGATCGGCACCGCCGCTGCCCAGGGCCTGCTGGCGCTGATCGGCTTCTGGATCGCCGGTGTACCCGGGGCCATCGTGCTGGGCCTGGTGACCTTCGCCCTCAGCCTCATCCCCATGGGCCCGCCGCTGGTATGGGTGCCGGCCGCCGCCTGGCTGTTCTGGCACGGCGAGTACGGCTACGGCGTGTTCCTGGCGATCTGGGGTTTCTTCGTCATCAGCGGCGTGGACAACGTGCTCAAACCCTACCTGATCAGCCGGGGCGGCAACCTGCCACTGGTGGTGGTGCTGCTGGGGGTGTTCGGCGGCATCCTGGCGTTCGGCTTCATGGGCCTGTTCCTCGGGCCGACTCTGCTGGCCGTGGCTTACAGCCTGATCTCCGACTGGATCAGCGCGCCCCCGCTCCGCCCCGAGCGGGACCCCGAGAGCTGAGCACCACCTCACAGAATCGTGGTGAAACAACCTTGAAAGCGGCACAAAGTGATAGCCTTGTGCCGCTTTTTTCCGCCCCGCTGGTCAGTGGCACCGCTTGCGGATGCAGGGAAGCAGCCCCACTACAAGGATCATCCGCGAGTCGACCATGAAGAAATCCGCAGGAATCGTAATTGGCGCGGCCGTTGCCGTTGCCGTCGTCAGCACCGCAGGCGCCTGGTACACCGGCAAACAACTGCCCAGCGAGCTGGACACCTCCATCAAGGAAGCCAACGCCCAGCTACAGCAGGTTTCGTTGTCCCTGGGCGTCAACACCCGTGCCGAGCTGGTCTCCCTGGAGCAGGGGCTGTTCAGCAGCACCGCACGGTATCGCCTGGTCATCGGCGAGTCCGAGCTGCTGTTCGTCGATCACATCGACCACGGCCCCTTCCCGCTGAATCGCCTCAAGCGCTTCGAACTGGCGCCGGTGATGGCCGCCAGCACCTATGAGCTGGCGCCGAGCCCGCTGGTGCAGGGCTGGTTCGACGCCGCCAAGGGTGCCTCGCCGCTGGTCGGCAGTGCCGCCATCGGCTACGACCGTTCCGTTTCCGGCAGCCTCGAACTCAAGCCGCTGGACACCCAGCTCGACGAGAAGACCCACCTGGCCTTCTCCGGCCTGCGCCTGGACCTGCGCAGCAGCGCCGGTGGCGAGCGTGTGGCCGCCGTGGGCAGCATGGACAGCCTGCGCTTCGACTCCACCTCGGATTCCGGCCAGCCGGTGCAGGTGGAAGTGAAGGGTTTGAGCCTGGACAGCGACCAGTCCCGTACCGAGTCCGGCCTGTATGTCGGCAAGAGCGACATGGTGTTGAAGACCACCCGCATCCTCATCGACGGCGAGCCGACGGTGACCCTGGATGACCTGTCCCAGCGCCAGGACACCCGCGCCAACGGCAGCAAGATCGAAGGCAGCCAGACCTTCGCCGCCGGTTTTCGCTACAAGGACAAGCCGGTGGGCAGCACCGAGATGGTGTGGAGCGTGAAGAACATCGACGCCGTCGCGCTCAAGTCCCTCTTAGAGCTGTACGCCAGTGTGGTGGAACAGACCGGCGCCGAGCCTAACCTGGACGCCCTCGACGAGGCCCAGCAGAAGCAGGCCCAGGCCGACCTGGTGCGCATGCTCGACGCCAAGCCGGCCATCGCCCTGGACAAGCTCAGCTTCAAGACCGCCAACGGCGAGAGCCGCCTGAGCCTGGGCGTGCAACTGGCCAAGCCCAGTTCCTTCGAGCAATCGCCTGACCAGGTGGCCCGCGAGATCGTCACTGGCCTGGACATGGAGCTGAGCCTGTCCAAGCCGATGATCAGCGATATCGTCAGCCTGAAAGCCGCGCTGGATGGCGAGGAAGACCAGGAGCTGATCGCCCAGCAGGCCTCCATGACCACCGAGATGGCCAGTGGCATGCTGCTGTCCACCAACCTGGTGGCGCTGGAAGGCGAGACCATCCGTTCCAGCCTGCACTACGCCGACGGCCAGGTGGACTTCAACGGCAAGAAGATGACCGTGGAAGAGTTCGCCGGCATGGCCATGGCCATGGCAGGCGGCCTGGGCGGTGCCCTGGGTGCCCAGCCCGAGATGGGCGGCATGGAGGGCATGGAAGGTATGGAGGGTATGGAAGGCATGGGTGAAGGCGAGGCCGAAGAGGCCGCTCCGAAGCAGTAACCCGCACTGCACTGCCAGAAGGCCGGCTCCCGAAAGGGGCCGGCCTTTTTTGTCGCCGGCTCAGGCCGCCGTGGGCTGCTTTCCTGCGGCGGATGGGGTAGTTATGGGCGCCTCGCGCGTTGCCGCACTCCGATAGAAGGACGATCCATGGAGCTTTCAACCACCCTGCTCGCCGGCTTCTGGGGCTGGCTCGCCGCCAGCAGTCTGTTGCTGGGCGCCGCTATTGGCTATTGGATGACCCTGCCGCGAAAGGTGACGGCGTCGATCATGGCCTATGGCAGCGGGGTGCTCATCGCCGCCCTGTGCTTCGGGCAGATTCCCGAGGCCGAACGCCTGGGCGGGCTGGGTGCGACCCTGGGCGGGATGGTGGCCGGGGGCGTGCTGTTCGTCCTGGCCAGCCAGTGGCTGGACCGCTGGGAGGCACATCATCGCGCCCGCAGCGGCGGCGCCAGTTCCATGGCGGCGCTGTTGATCGCGGTGGGGGCCTTCCTCGACGGCATTCCCGAATCCCTCGGCCTCGGGCTGGGCCTGCTGGATGGCGGGCAGGTCAGCCTGCTGATGCTGGTGGCGATCTTCCTCTCGAACCTGCCGGAGGGCCTGGCCAGTGCCGCCGGACTGCGCGAGGAGCGGCGTAGCGCCGGGTTCGTGTTCGGCCTGTGGGGCAGCATCGTGCTGCTGTCGGGCCTGGCGGCCATGGCCGGGCCGGGGCTGATGGGCGACCTGCCGCCGGTCTGGCTCGGCTTCGCCCTGGCGTTCTCCGCCGGTGCGGTGCTCTGCATGCTGGTGGACACGCTGATTCCCGAAGCCTTCGAGAGTACCCACGCCTGGACCGGGTTGATCACACTGGCCGGTTTCATGACTGCCTTCGCCCTCGACCACCTCTAGGGCACTTCTAAAAACTACCTGCGTTGTCATCGCGGCGTTAAAAGCAGGCTCGTGCGCGAGTCCGATCAAAATGCTCATTTACACCACGTAAACTGCGCTTTTTCGCCTGTTTTTGCCTTGCGCTGACGGCCTCGCCTACGTTTTTAGAGTCGCCCTCTAGCGGTATCACCGGGGCAGCGGCGCGCGTGGGCATCCGCTACAATGCGCGCCGTTTTGACTTGCCAGAGAGCCCGCCCATGTCCGCCTGCCAGACGCCCATCATCGTCGCCCTCGATTTCCCCACCCGCGAAGCCGCGTTGAAGCTGGCCGACCAGCTCGACCCGAAACTGTGCCGGGTGAAGGTGGGCAAGGAGCTGTTCACCAGTTGCGCTTCGGACATCGTCGCCACCCTGCGCGAGCGCGGCTTCGAGGTGTTCCTCGACCTCAAGTTCCACGACATCCCCAACACCACCGCCATGGCCGTCAAGGCGGCAGCCGAGATGGGCGTTTGGATGGTCAACGTGCACTGCTCCGGCGGCCTGCGCATGATGGCGGCCTGCCGCGAGACCCTGGACAAATTCAATGGCCCGACCCCGCTGCTGATCGGCGTCACCGTGCTGACCAGCATGGAGCGCGAGGACCTGGCCGGCATCGGCCTGGACATCGAGCCCCAGGAGCAGGTGCTGCGCCTGGCGGCCCTGGCGCAGAAGGCCGGCATGGACGGCCTGGTCTGCTCGGCACAGGAGGCACCCGCCCTCAAGGCGGCGCACCCGTCGCTGCAACTGGTCACCCCCGGCATCCGCCCGGCGGGCAGTGCCCAGGACGACCAGCGCCGCATCCTCACGCCGCGCCAGGCGCTGGACGCCGGTTCCGACTACCTGGTGATCGGCCGCCCCATCAGCCAGGCCGCCGACCCGGCCCAGGCCCTGGCCGCCGTGGTGGCCGAGCTGGCCTGAGCCGGCGCGAGGCGCTGATGTGAAAAAGCCCGGCTCAGGCCGGGCTTTTTCATGGGTGACTGCCAGCCGTTACCGCCTGATCTGCTTCAGTGTCTCGGCGATGAGGAAGGCCAGCTCCAGCGACTGGTCGGCGTTCAGGCGCGGGTCGCAGTGGGTGTGGTAGCGGTCGGAGAGGCCGTCTTCTGTGATCGGGCGGGCGCCGCCGATGCACTCGGTGACGTTCTGCCCGGTCATCTCGATGTGGATGCCGCCGGCATGGCTGCCTTCGGCCTGGTGCACCTGGAAGAACTGCTTGACCTCGGAAAGGATGATGGCGAAGTCGCGGGTCTTGTAGCCGCTGGAGGCCTTGATGGTGTTGCCGTGCATCGGGTCCGAACTCCACAGCACCTTGCGGCCCTCGGCCTGCACGGTGCGGATCAGCCGCGGCAGGTGCTCGCCGACCTTCTCGGCACCCATGCGCACGATGAGGTTGAGGCGGCCCGGGTCGTTGTCCGGGTTGAGGATGTCGATCAGTCGGATCAGGTCTTCGCTCGGCATGCTCGGGCCGACCTTGACGCCGATGGGGTTGCCGACGCCGCGCAGGAACTCGACATGGGCGCCGTCCAGCTGGCGGGTGCGGTCGCCGATCCAGAGCATGTGGGCGGAGCAGTCGTACCAGCCGCCGGTGAGGCTGTCGCGGCGCACGAAGGACTGCTCGTAGTTCAGCAGCAGCGCTTCGTGGGCGGTGAAGAAGCTCGCCTCACGCAGTTGCGGGGCGCTGTCCAGGCCGCAGGCGCGCATGAAGGCGAGGGTCTCGTCGATGCGGTCGGCGAGCTGGCTGTACTTCTCCGTCAGCGCCGAGTTGGCGATGAAGTCGAGGTTCCACTGATGCACCTGATGCACATCGGCGAAGCCGCCCTGGGCGAAGGCGCGCAGCAGGTTCAGGCTGGCGGTGGACTGGTGGTAGGCCTGCAGCAGGCGTTCCGGGTCGGGGATGCGGCTGGCTTCGTCGAAGCCGATGCCGTTGACGATGTCGCCCCGGTAGGCGGGCAGGGTGACGCCGCCGATGGTCTCGTCATTGGCCGAGCGCGGCTTGGCGAACTGGCCGGCCATGCGCCCCACCTTCACCACCGGGCAGCCGGCGGCGAAGGTCATGACGATGGCCATCTGCAGCAGCACCTTGAAGGTGTCGCGGATCTTCGCGGCGGAGAACTCGGCGAAGCTCTCGGCGCAGTCGCCACCCTGCAGCAGGAAGGCGCGCCCTTCGGTGACCTCGGCGAACTGCCGGCGCAGTTCGCGGGCCTCGCCGGCGAACACCAGCGGCGGGTAGCTGGCCAGGGTCTGCTCGACCTGGGCCAGGCGGGCGGCATCGGGGTAGACGGGTTGTTGCAGGATGGGCCGGGTTCTCCAGCTGTCCGGGCTCCAGGGGGCGTGGCGCGAGGTGTCGTTCATCGAGGGCTCGAAAGGGGCGGGTGGGGCGATGGCGAATGGTAACCGAAAGCCCCGCCGGCCCGCGATCAGGTCGGGGCGTCGGCCAGGTCGCGGCGCAGGGCGTCGATGTGCTGGCGCAGGGCGGCGCGGTAACTGTCCTTGTGTACGTAGTAGGCCATGCGCGCCAGGGGCAGGTAGGCGTAGCCGCCGTCCACGCGCTGGCCGGCCCGCTCGGCCTTGGTCCGGGCCAGGTGTTCGGCGGAGGCGGCACCGGCCTGGCGCTGGCGGATGAACAGCGCCACCAGCTCGGCCTGCTCTGCGCGGCCCTGCCAGCCCAGGCCCGAGGCCTCGACCATGCCGAGCATGAACAGGTTGTCGTACCGGGGATGGAAGATGTTCAGGTACAGCGCCGGCGCGTCGGCGTCCTCGCGCCAGTTCAGTGCGTCGCGGGTGATGAAGGGGTAGTCCAGGCGGTAGCCGGTGGCTTGCAGGATGAGGTCGTATTCGCCTCGCTGGCCGTCGCTGAAGGTGACGCCGTGGCCTTCGACCGCCTGCACGTCGGGACGCGCACGGATGTCGCCATGGCCGAGGTGATGCAGCACCAGGGCGTTCACCACCGGGTGTGCCTCGTAGAGCCGGTAGTCCGGGTCGGGCAGGCCGTAGTCCGAGGGCTTGCCGATCAGGGCGCGCACCAGGGCGGCGTCGAGGCGCTGCTTGAGCGGGCGCGGCAGCTTCACTGCGCCGCCGAAGGTGTCGATGGGCCGGCCGAGCAGGAATTTGGGCAGGAAGTAGTAGCCCCGGCGTACCGAGAGGTCCACCGAGCGGGCGCGGTGCACTGCGTCCACGGCGATGTCGCAGGCGGAGTTGCCGCAGCCGATCACCAGCACGCGCTTGCCCTCGAATACCGCCGCCGAGCGGTACTGCGCCGAGTGCAGTTGCTCGCCGGCGAAGTGGCCCGGCAGTGGCGGCTGGTTGGGGGTGTGCAGGGTGCCGCTGGCGATCAGCACCCCGTCCACAGCCCACTCCCGTGCCTGGCCCGCCTGGCGGGTGAGGATGCGCCAGCCTTCGCCCTGTGGCTCGATGTGTTCCACCGTGGTGCCGAACTGGTAGTGCCCATGCAGGCCGAAGTGCCGTGCGTAGTCGTGGAAGTAGCGGCGCATCTCGCGGTGGTGCGGGTAGGGCGCCACGTCGTCGGCCATGGGGAATTCGCTGAACTCGGTGGTGCGCTTCGAGGAGATCAGGTGCGCCGATTCGTAGAGCGTGCTGTGGGGGTTGTCGATGTCCCAGAGCCCGCCGACGTCCTGGTGCTGCTCGAAGCCGACGAAGGGAATGCCGTGGCGTTGCAGTTGGCGGGCCGCGCTCAGGCCGGCGGGGCCGGCGCCGATGATGGCGTACATGGGGAAAGCACCTCTTGGCTGGTATTCTTCTCGGGCTTTTTTGCCGGGCCTTGGCCTGGACGGATTATGGCGAGGTGCGTGCACTTCGCTTCAATGGCAAACGGCGCCGTTGTGGCGCGACCCTGGTGCGAATTGTCACGGGGCGTGGGGAGAGGGGATGCGCGAGGAGCGATTGCTCGCCGAGGTGCACGATGCCTTCGGCGTGATCCGGGTACTGGAAGTGGGCGACTACCGCTTCCTCGAATTCGGCGAGGCGGTGGAGCAGAGCTGTGTCTTCACCGCCGACCCTAGCTGGCTGGAGTACGACTACACCCGCGCCATGCTGGTGGGGGCGCTGTGCCACGAGGCGCCGGAGAGCGCGCTGTTCCTCGGCCTGGGCGCCGGCACCCTGACCCAGGCGTGCATGAAGTTCCTGCCGCTGGACGACGTGGAGGTGGTGGAGCTGCGCCCGGACGTGCCGCGCCTGGCCATGGAGTACCTGGGGCTGGACGACGACCCGCGGCTGACGGTGCGGATCGGCGATGCCCTGGAGCTGCTGCCGACGACCGAGACGGCCGACCTGATCTTCGTCGATCTCTACACCGACACTGGCCCGGGCGTCGGCCACCTGGCCTGGCGCTTTCTGGAGGACTGCCAGCAGCGCCTCAACCCGGGCGGCTGGCTGGTGATCAACCAGTGGGCCGGCGACGATGGCCGCCCGTTGGGGGCGGCACTGCTGCGCGGGCTGTTCCACCGTCATTACTGGGAGTGCCCGGTGAAGGAGGGCAACGTGGTGCTGATCATCCCGGCCGACCTGGACCAGCGCCTCGACCAGGCGGCCCTCCGAGCCCGCGCCGAAGCCCTGGCGCCGCGCCTGGGCTACTCCCTGCAACCGCTGCTGGACGTGCTCCGCGAGGCCACCTGAGCCGCGCGGGAGCCAGTGCCATGGCCGTGGGTGATCGAAAGTCTGACTTGCCGGTCGGAATTCATTATCCTGCGGCCTCCAACTTGCTGTGCCGTACAACCCATCACTAAGAAGGACAATCCAAATGGCTCAAGTAACCCTCAAGGGCAACCCGGTTTCCGTCGACGGCCAACTGCCGGCCAAGGGCGCCCAGGCGCCGGCGTTCAGCCTGGTTGGCAGCAACCTGGCCGACGTGACCCTGGCCAGCCTGGCCGGCAAGCGCAAGGTGCTGAATATCTTCCCGAGCGTGGACACCCCGACCTGCGCCACCTCCGTGCGCACGTTCAACGCCGAAGCCAGCAAGCTGGCCAACACCGTGGTGCTGTGCATTTCCGCTGACCTGCCGTTCGCCCAGAGCCGCTTCTGCGGTGCCGAAGGCCTGGAGAACGTGATCAACCTGTCCACCATGCGCGGCGCCCAGTTCCTCAAGGACTATGGCGTGGCCATCTCCAGCGGCCCCCTGGCCGGCGTTGCCGCCCGCGCCGTGGTGGTGCTGGACGAGAACGACAAGGTGCTGCACAGCGAGCTGGTCGCCGAGATCGCCGACGAGCCGAACTACGCGGCTGCCATCGCCGCCCTCTGAGCGTGCGGTGAATGAAGAAGGGAGGCCTTGGGCCTCCCTTTTTTGTGGGTGCTCACGCCGGCTATTTCGCTTCACCACCCTCTCGTCTGCTCTGCCGGCGTTCGGCACGCACAGGTGCAGGTGAGTTCAGCGCTATGGGCGCCGCTTGCCTTGCACCGTTGCTCAGTTGGTGACACGCCTGAGGAGGTGACCTTGGGCGTCATATTCGTAGATCACCGTCTGATTGCCCTCAGTCACCTTGGTCGGCAGGGGGAGGGTGGGGTGCCACTCGGTCAGGACGATTCGTTGCTCCGGCTTGCCGACGGCTTCCGTCAATTGGGTAACCAGCCCGCGGTCGTTGTACGCATAGGCCGTGACATTACCCTGCCAGTCGGTTTTGGTCTTGGTCAGGCCGTTGTCGTAATAGGTGTAGCTCTGGTTGGCAGCCAGGCAGGACGTGGAGGCTTGGCCTGCAACCGAGACCAGGCGACGCGCCCCACCGACCATGGCGTAGATGTAGACATCCTGCTTGCCCAGCGGGTTGGTGACGGTGGTGGTATCGGCGCTGAATGCGAAGGTCGTCTTGTCGGTACCGGCGTGACTGCTCTCGATGGCTCGGCCCTGTGCGTCATAACGCCAAGTGGCGTAGCGAACTCCACGCTCATCGGTAATGCCGGTCAGCGCATAGGGGTAGCGGGTGTCTTCGTAGTGGTACTGACGGGCGGTGGTACTGCCGGAAGCCAGGGTGCGGGTTACGCCTGTCAGGTTGCCGTGCGCGTCATAGGCGTACTTAATCTTCTCGCCATTACCCGTTAGCGTTTTCAGCAGGTTGCCTGTGTGGGCCAGGGTAAGTTGATGGCCAAAATCGTCACGCACCGACGCAAGATTGCCTGCGACATCATAGTCGAGCCATTGCGAGAGTCCGGAAGGACTGATCACCTGTATCAACTGTCCCGCCGGTGCAAATACGTAACGGGTATTGGACGCGTCCAGATAGTGGTAGGAGGTCACGGCTCCCATGCCATCCCGCACCTTGGTCAGTGACGACGGAGACGGATAGGTGCTCTGGCCTTCTCGGGTGAATCCCATTCGGCTGCCGTCCGGGAATAACACACTGGCTGAGCCGTCATTATTGGCGGCGAGGAAATAGCTGAAGTTGTTCGACCACTGTTTCTGGCCGGCTACAGGCACGTTGTTTGCGAAATCGGTGGCCGGTTCGAGGGGTGTCCAGGCTGCGGCTGGCCCGAAGTAGTCAGCGGGTTGGGTGTAGCGGGTCCATTTGGCTTTTTCAGCGGACGTCAGATCAGCAATCACCGCTGCCGTCACGGCTCCCCTGGCTTCAGGAGCAGATTGGCTGCGGTAGGTCCTCTGGAACATCAAGGGAAAGGCTGAATCGATACTTATGTCTGGCGCCTCCTGCTGTATTTTCTCTCCGGAATTGATAGCAATCGGATTACTTCGGCATTGCTTCAACTCGGGCGTCACTGTTTCGACTGGCTGACATTGTCCGGTCGTGGTGTCGAAGATGTTGCCGGGTGGGCAATAGGTGACGCACTCTCCATTCTTCTCGACATAAGGACTTGAGCATGTGCGGCAGGCCAGATTGGCTACCTCGGACACTTTTCTGGGTATGTTGCCTTCCAGTCCCGATGGGGAGCGAATCCAAAGCACTTGGCAGCTTAGCCCGCTCGCAGTCATTTGTACGCGAGATGGCCAAGGGTAGTAACCGCAGAGGTGATGAGAGCCCATCTGAGCAACACATGAAGACTCCAGGTTGGCGTGATACCTCCCACTGGCCCTGCATGAGTCACTGAATTGCTGAATCTGCTGTGAAGAACAAATGGCCTGCGGTGTCCCAGAGACTGCAGGTTTGTATATCAGTGTGCAGAAACATAGGAAAATAATTTTTAATATTAACTGGCTCCGTGTCACTGTTAACTCCTTTTGATTTCGGGGGCTATCTAAGGTTTATTTCAAGCTTCTGGCTTGGTTGTCGTTTATGAGGTGTGGTGCAATTATCGATCGTGATTGTTTGCGGCTGGGTTTCTGTGCTGTTCTGTGTTCGCGGAAAGAGTTATCCAGGAAAAGAGAGGTTGTGCAGAGGGGCTTCAGTGATCTCGATGGCTCTAAAGTTTGAGACTCTAATTCTTGTGGTTTCGGACATGCAGGGCATGTAGGTGTAGATGTAACCGCCGTCCACTGCGCGGATCAGGAGGTCGGCTTGAGGCAATATTTCCTCGTATTGGCTTTTGTGGGAGATGGTCATTGGTGCGCTGGAAAAGTAGATGTCCATCCATTCCACTGCGACGGCCTTGCGGAGAAGTTCTAGGAATTTCGTTGTCTTGAAGTGAGGGTGATTCGTGTCGATCAGGAGTTCGCTCAATATTGGCCCCTCCACCAAATCCAGATACACATATTTTTCTCTCATGCTGAACCGGAAATTCTCCGTGAACTCAGCGAGCATCACGCCATCAAGCATGGGGGTTCTATATATCGATTGGGTCCAGATGTCTTTCGTGTGATTCATGAGCCTGAAACGCCTTGTGGAAGTCAGGTCTGTGGAATTATCTTCAAGGCTTTTCTGGGTCTTTAGGAAAGGAACGCAACTGAGCAATACATTGATAATCTGCTCGGTTGGTTAATCTTCTGTTCAGGGATAATCAAGTCCCACCCCGTATCTGGGAGTTCGTAGCGCATTGCCATGTGGGCCTCCAGCCAATCATGGTGGCGATTCTACCTGTGCCGACTTTTCGTACAGAACCTGGCAGGAAAAATCCAAGCAAATATATTCATTGCAACCAAGCCGCGAGAGCCAGATAGATTAATAGGATACCCACCGACGCAACCGTAAGCATTCAGCCCCTATCCAACCCAATCAGATCACTTTCCACATACCGCCCCGTCTCCGGATCGCAATCCCTGAAGTAGTTGTAAACAGCCTGCCGCGAAAACTAATTCTCATAAGTAGTGCAGCGATCCTCGTTGCTAGAACATAGCCATATTGAGTATCTGGCCCATAGCTTTCTGTATGGATTCTCCACATTAATCTCTCTCATGACAGGCATTACTTGATTGTGAAGCACACCCAGCCAGAAAGATGGTGTTTTATTATTGGCTAACGCCAATGGCAAGACAGCAAACGGCAGGGAGAGAATGGCTATTAAAATCGCCAGCATGATAGTAGTGACTATAGCTGTATTTTTTTTGTTCACCGGCTATTTTCCTTGAATTTTTTATCAATGTTATCAAGCAGAACAGGATCGTAGTTGAAGTATCGATCCCAAAAATTCTCCGTATCCACTGTGAATTTTGATGCTGGCCCTGCGTTTGTTGTGACATCACCACTTGGTGCAACTATTTGCCTCACCTCATAACCATAACAAATGTCGCCTTGACTTAGATTTTGTGATCCACCAAGTATGCCCGTAGACGTATTCCCTCCAGACGTGCAGGTGTACTTGCACTGCTTATTTCCATTTTCGTCATAACCACAACCAAAGTCTTCAGGCATGCATACGGCTTCAACAAGCCCATAAGGATCAATTCGGGTCAACGGATTTCCTCGAACATACCCGTATGTATTCAACCCCCCATTCAATCCAATCGGGTCACTCTCCACATATCGCCCTGTCTCCGGGTCGTAATCCCTGAAGTAGTTGTAATACAGCCCACTGTGCGCATCGGCGATCTGTCCGGGGAAGCGCAGGATCACGTCAATGGTGCTGCCGTGGGTCTTGGGTTGCCCGATGCCAAAGGCATCGCTCTGCCAGCTCCACACCAAGTTGCCGCTCTGGTTGGTGGCCAGGCGGGGGG